>DAOVGZ010000032.1 GCA_030672115.1 bacterium
CTTCTGTTGTAATTGTTGATGGTGCAGATCCATTTTCACACAAAGTTATTCAATCAACGGCAGGCACGATTGCTTCTGTTGATATTTTTGTATGGTCCTGGGAAAAATTACTTACCAATAAAAATAAAAATGAACTTGTTGCGCTTGTACCACGTGATGGCAAACCGGCAAATATACTTAACAAAGAAAATAGTTTATTGGTTGTAGGTAATGAAGCTCATGGCATAAAAAAAGAATGGATCACAAACTGTGATAAAAAAGTAACCCTGCCAATTTCTGGCAGGGCTGAAAGTTTAAACGCAGCCGTTGCTGGTTCAATTGCTTTATATTTATTACAAAATCAAAGCTAAAATTTAATACACTCTAAAACCTTTAATCGCTTGAAAACAAGAATTAACCCAAGATTTTGGTTCTGGCTTTTGTGTAACAAATTTATTCGCAATCTTCACAAAATAATCTGCACTTTTTTTAAGTGTTCTTTTTTGTGTTTTAAAATCAACATGGTAAAGACCATAACGATCTTTATAATTTCCCCATTCCCAGTTATCCATAAATGACCAATAAAAATAACCACGAACATCGACACCATCTTTAATCGCTTCAGAGATCGCATACAAATATCGTTTTAAAAATAAATCTCTGTCTTCTTCTTTAAGTGGTGCAATACCATTTTCTGTTATGTAAATAGGAATGTTTAATTTTTTAGCAACCTTTTGATTAACTTCTTTAAGGGCCCGATACATACCTTCTGCATAAATGGTATGGTTCTTTTTTTTCACTTTCATTTCACCTGGATAAGCACAACAAGCAAAACCTTTAACACCCATATGTGAATAATAATTTATACCAATAAAATCAAGCGATTTTGGTGCTTTTTTATTTGTGTGTTTTACACGTGCTAAAAAAGGAATATTTACATTAAAAATACCTTTTGAAAAGAAGTCAAAAAAGCAATCATTAACTAAACGATTTCCAATAAATTTATACAAACGTGCAGCTGGATCAAACTTATATACAGGATCGAGCTGACAAATATTTTTTAAAATACCAATTTTTGATGCTTTTCCGCCTGGCAAAGTTTTTAACTTTTGATACGTCTGTACATGTGCTTCACAGATATTTTTAAGTACCTGAACTGCAAGTTGTTTATTTTTTTTATACGGCGGTTTTTGCCCAATAGCATATGCAGGCATTGCGTAACCACCAGGTGAGTTAAATGTTAACCACATGTGCACTTTATCTTGTAAACAACCAAATAATTTTTCTGCAAATCGAACATAGTATTTAATATTTTCTTCTTTTTTGAAAGCACCCATCTGCTCAAACCAAATAGGATGTGCATAATGATGAATAGTAATGACCGGCCTAATACCATTTTCTTCTAATTCTTCACAAACATTTCTGTAATGTTGCAAAGCATCTTGATTAAATACCCCTTGTTCAGGTTCAATCTTGCTCCAATCAATAGAAAAACGATAGGCGTTTGCACCTGTTTTTTTAATAAGTTGAATATCTTCTTTATATCTATTGTTATGGTCACATGCATCGCCGCGAAGTTCTGGCAAGAAATACTCACCTGTCTTTGGATTTATAGTTTTTTGCTCATGAGTAGAATATTGATCATTACAATCACTTTCTACCTGTGGAGCTGACGTACCAAGACCCATAAGCTTTAAATGACTTAAATCAATAACTTCAGTATTAATTTTATCCCATGGCCATGACCGCTTTGAACGATTAAAATCTGCACCACCAATTACTTGACTAGCAAACGAAAGTGATGCTAAAAAAAGCAATAATGACACAGAAAGAATTTTTTTAGAAAAATAGTTTAAAATTTTCATTAAATTAACCTCCATAAGAATCTTTTTTTGATAGATTTTCTCCATTATCATAATAATATCTTAAAAGTATTTAACCCTCAAGAGCCCCTAAGAAACGCTCTTGCAGCGCGCATATTCATATTTTCCAGCCTGAGCAAGCTGTTTATCGTAAGAAAGACCATATTCTTTACAAAAAGCATGACAAACCTCCTTGTAGCGCTGATAATCAGGGCCAATAACTAATTTTGAGTGTTTTCCGTAATCAAGAATAAGCAAATGAGCTTTTTTATGCCCTGTCTGACAAAGACGATTATAAAGAGCAATAGTACTAGAAACAGGAATCAATGAGTCCTCCAACGAACAAATAAGTAAAATAGGAAGATCTTTTGGAATATTATGAATAACATCTATAGGCTTAATGCCATCACGCTTATATTCACGCAATATCCAAGGAATTGTATAGGCTGCAAAACGGGCCAATCCAGGAATCCAACCCAAATGTAATCTTTTACAAATAAGAGCTTTAGCAACATTTTCCATACAATCAAAGGGAGATTCTAAAATAACAGCCTTTAATCCGGCTACTTTATGCGTTGCTAAAAAAGTAATAATAGTCGATGCGCCTCGAGATAATCCCATTAATACATTTGCATCATGCTTTTTAACCGCATTTTGTAATGCCTGAATATCATTTTCTTGTGCAAGGTTTGCTTTTGAAAGATGAATTTTATCGTTTTTAGCATCGGGATAACTAAATGAATTCATAGAAAAAGAAAAAAAATCTTTGTAATTATTGACCTGACAGGCATAATCCCAAAAACCATGAGAAAAAACAGCACTAATTTTTTCTTTTTTAAATTCAACAGGACTTTTTAGTAATGAGTCTGTGTTTTTACTCGAAAAACTCACTAAAGCTACCACTGAAGATAAAATAAAACATAAAAGGATAATTTTCTTCATAACAATCCTAAATATAAATATTGAAACACCATTTACTACAAATTTTAATACAACAATAACGAAAATCAACAGGCATCACAAACCTTCCTTTACATCACTTAAATGCTTGGGTACCATAAATTTATTAGAATTTTATCACCATAAATCAAGGAATCATGATGTCTGAACAACGCGTCATATCGCTTCCAACTGCCGTTCTTATAAATATTAATATTATGCTTGGAGCAGGTATTTTTTTAAATACCATAAAAACTGCTGGTCCTGCAGGAGCTTTAAGTAGCTTTTCTTACCTCCTTGTTGGCTTTTTAATGCTGCCACTTGTACTTTCTATTGCAAAACTTACTGGCATGCATCCAGATGGTGGCTTTTATGCTTTTGGAAAAAATGAAATTAGTCCATTTGCCGGATTTATTAGTGCATGGAGTTATTTTATAGGTAAACTTGCCTCTGGTGCATTAATGATCCATTTTTCTCTTGCGCTTATTCAGCACCTTATTCCTGCTTTTGGCTATTTTCACCTTTTAACACTGGATTTTATAGCTATTGGTCTTTTTGTTCTTTTGAACATGCTCAACATAAAAGCTGGTAGTCAAATTCAAATGATGTTTACCATTTTTAAATTGATACCAATTTCTTTTGCAATTTTAACCGGATTATATTTATTCCAAGGCGAAAACATTACCGCTCCTCACAGGATCTGGAAAGGTATTCCGTCAATCTTACCATTCTTGTTTTACGCAACCATGGGGTTTGAAGCTGCATGTCTTTTGTGTGGAAAAATAAAAAATCCCAAAAAAAATGCTCCCAAAGCTATTTTAATTTCTTATGCTATTGCACTTACTATTGCAGCGATTTATCAATTTGCATTTTATGGCGCTCTTGGAAAAATCCTTTCTGGCCTTGCAAACAAAGATGCCAGTTATTTATATGCATTCCCTGCACTACTACAAAAACTACTTCCAACCTCTGCTGCATTTGCAAATAAATTAAAAGGTATTTTACACCTCGCACTTGCATCTTCAGCTCTTGGTGGCGCGTATGGCATTATGTTTAGCAACACATGGAACCTAAACACTCTTGCACGCAATAACCACCTCTTTTTTAAAAACATATTTACCTGGTTAAATAGACACTCAATCCCTGTTGCATGCGTTGTAGTTGAAGGACTTATTTACGCAACCTATCTTTTTGTAAGTGGCGGAACACAAACAGCATTGCAACAACTGAGCTCTCTCGGTGTTGTTCTTGCGTATACGATGAGTGTTCTTTCATTATTTATTGCAAAAATAAAACGTCCAAATATTTCTGTTTCTATTTGGTTGCCATTATTAGGACTCATTAATTGCTCAATATTTATTGTTTCTTGTCTTAATGGTCTTATAAAGACAGGTTTTTCATCACTAATTACCTTTAGTCTGTTACTGAGCGTAGGCGCGATCATGTTTTTTATAACAAAAAAGAAATCTACTTTAAGCTTTTAAATAAAAGGTAAAACAATGTCATTTAAACTTTCAGAACTTCCTTACAAAAAAAACTCACTCGAACCGAACATCAGCGCAGAAACATTCGAGTTTCATTACGGCAAACATCATCAAGGATATGTAACTAAGCTTAATGCACTTGTCCAAGGTACTGAACTTGAAAAAAAATCGCTTGCAGAAATAATTTTACAAACAACCGATCAAGTAATTTATAACAATGCAGCACAAGTATTTAACCATACTTTTTACTGGAACTGCATGGTTCCAGAAAAACAAACCCCTCAAGAAAAAACATTACAACACATCAAAAAAAAGTTTGGATCTTATGATGCATTTAAAGAACAGTTTATAACTGCGACTACAACATTATTTGGATCTGGATGGGTATGGCTTGTGCAAAACCAAGATGAAACAATTGAAATAAAAAAAACGAACAATGCAGGATGCCCACTTTCTAGCGGACAAAAACCTCTTTTAACCTGCGATGTGTGGGAACATGCTTACTATATTGATTACAAAAATGGCAGAAAAAACTATGTTGAAGCATGGTGGAATCTTATCAACTGGGAATTTGTAGAAAAAAATATATAACTAAAAAAATTGGAAAATGACATGAATAAACTTTTCTTCTCAATATTATTTTTAATCACCGCACAACTGCACTGCATGGATCAAAAAAATAAAATACCAAACAACTACATAAATAAAATACCAACCAACTACATAATTGCCGTTGCCAAAGAAAGACTTAAAGATCATAATCTTTCGGATCTTCAAAAATTAGTCTTTAAAGGCATCATAAAAACCAACGGGCGCAATATTTACAATATTGATCCTGTTGCTTTTTTATTCGCACCATATCTTAAATTTTATAATATGGAAAAGGTGCCTACTTACTACAAAGACCTTTTACAAAGATATAAACAGTTTTGCTTCCCAAAAGAAATGTTTGCTATTATTAATAAATCCTTATCTGATGCAGAAATTAAAATCCTAAACCCATTGCTCTTAGGAAAATTAAGCAGAGTACTAATACCAGGTGAAACAATCTTTACTGACGAATATAAAACCCCCAAAGTCAATGGCTGTTCGTTAGAAAATCCCCACTATACATGCTTCATGCAGGCTTACCATATAACAGCTCCATTACAAAGAAACTTTAAAAAATATGAACAAAAAGAAAAACAAACCGTTCTAAAAAGTTTTGAAGAATTGGAAAAAACAATAAACTCAAATAAAAAAAGAATTAAAGAACTCAATACTCTTTTATTTTTAGGAAAAAAACTTAGCTCTTCTTACTCAGAAATTTCAAATGCTATTGTAAATAGTGAAGACAATATCAACTCAGAAATCGATAATAATGACTATAAAATAGAAATAAAAAAAGAGTACACTCAGGAAACTATCTTTGAATTAAATAAACAAGCAAAAATAGAAAACGCTAGGACTTCTTTTTTTAACAGCCTCCATAAATCAATCGAAAACCAACAAGGTCATATGCTTATAATCAAATTCAAATAAAAAATGACTAACTTTATTCATACTTTAAAATATATTATCGTAATTTTAATGTAATGAATGCTAATAAACACAAAACCAATGATATGATGCCAAAGCGAGTGGCAATTTTTGCTTCTGGCCAACCAAGAAGTTCAAAATGATGATGTATTGGTGCCATTTTAAAAATTCGTCTTCCCAATAACTTAAATGAAAATACTTGTGCAATAACCGAAACGGTTTCTACAACAAACAATCCCCCTGCAATAATTAACAAAAGTTCTTGTTTTGCCATAAGAGCCATAAGAGCTAGCCCTGCACCAAGTGCTAAGGAGCCAACATCTCCCATAAAAATTTGCGCTGGATACGCGTTATACCACAAAAAACCAAGAGAAGCTCCAACTAAAATTGAACCCAAAACTGCAACCTCAGCTGATGTTGCAAATGGAATATGTAAATAACTGGCAAGTCTATAATGTCCAGCGATGTAAGCAATTATGGAAAATATTGCAAAATTTGGCATTAAAGACCCAATAGCAAGACCATCAAGCCCATCTGTTAAATTAACCGCATTACTACATCCAACAATCACAATCATTGCCCATGGAATAAATAACCAACCGATATCTGGCTGTATTGTCTTAAAAAAGGGAAAAACAACCGTTGTGGTCATTCCTTTACATAAAATCAAGCCTATAGAAGTAAAAAAAGCTATCGACCACTGAGAAACAAATTTCGCTGCAACCGATATACCTTTCCCATGCTTGATTTTTCTCCAATCGTCCCAAAAACCAAGAATTCCAAACGATATGATTCCAAATAAAAATGTCCAGACCCTAAAATCGGTCAAATCACTCCACAGTAAAGTGCTTATGGTAACAACAGACAAAATAAAAATACCCCCCATAGTAGGCATATCATCCTTTTGACGATGCGATTCGGGGGTAAATTCACGCGCTTTTGACCGAAAGAACTTTCTGGACTGCCTGATAAACCATTTACCAAACATTAAAGAAAGCCCTAATGTCGTCAAAAGAGACGCAATAGCGCGAAAACTAACATAATGAACAACATTAAACGAAGAAATATACTGTTTTGCATACACAGATAGGTGAAAAAGCATAACAACAACCACCTCAATTTATTACCAAATCACCCTATCGCTCAAAAACAGAGATCAATAAGTCTATCTGGGCGCCATATCAATAAAATTAACACCTTAACAGAATACCCCAAAGCATGAATTAATCAACCTATGGACTACCCGTTTGACGCTAAGCACCTCAACACGTAAGCTAAATAGTAACAAATAGAAATTTACAACAAAAAACAATTGACAGTTCAATGTAAAGGAAAAATTATGAAAATTAATACTACAATAAAAACAACAGCATTATCTTTGTTCTTAATCTCTGCAAGCGCACCTATAACTACGCAGGCCATGGACGGAAACACAATTGCTACCGCTGCAGCTGTTATTACTATGCAAAATCAAAAGTATGATTTATTATTTCTTGAAAAAGCTGTTAAGAACCTTGAAATATTTGTGCGAAAAGGCAGTAAGGCTAGTTTTAAAAAAATAATTTCTGAAAAAAACGCTTTTCAATATCGTACACCTCTAGGAAAAGAATTTAAAAGTTTTTTAGACATTGCTATAAATGAATTTATAAAAAACATCAAACCTCTTATAGGTGTCAATATTGTTTTAAAAAAACCATTTGTTGAAAAAACAATTTTTGATGCTTTCGACATACTCGAAGAACAATTTATCGAATTAATCAAAAAAATAAAAACCATGAATTCTCCGGCATACATTATTACTGCGCTTGAAAAAATGCTTAAAAGCATGGCAGTCGTTAAAGCAAAATTAAGCTTAATACAAAAACTAAAACTCGCTCGAACAATATCTAAAAACATTACCTTGTAAAATTGCTACAAAATCCTTTGTATAGTACACTAGTCCCCATAGAGGTTGTCCTCTGTGGGGACTGTTCACATCTAACATTATTTGTTTTTCTGGCTATTTTATATGAATCAAAAAATTACTGATCATTTTGACGTTATCATTGTTGGAGGCGGACACGCTGGCATAGAAGCTGCCTACGCTGCAGCAAAAGCTGGCTCGAACACCCTGCTTATCACCCTTAATGCTCAAAAAATTGGCCTTATGCCCTGCAATCCAGCCCTTGGTGGCGTTGGCAAAGGTCATATCGTTCATGAAATTAGTGCTCTTGGCGGTTTAATGCCCCAATTAGCTACACAATCATATATTCAAGCTCGCATGCTCAATACAAAAAAGGGAGCCGCTGTTCAGGGCTTGCGATTACAAATCGATAAACATGCATATCAACGTCTGGCACAAGAAAAACTCACAAAACTAAAAAATCTTACAATCATTCAAGATTCTGTAATTCAAATTCATACTGATAGTAATAATTGCGTTACTGGTGTTAGAACTAAATCTGAAAAAAAATTTTATAGCGTAACCGTTGTTATAACTTCAGGAACCTTTTTAAATGGGATGCTTCACATCGGCACCAAAAACTGGCCTGGTGGAAGAACAGAAGAAAATGCTGTTACTGAACTTTCAAAAAACCTCAGAACTCTAGGTCTTAAGCTAGGAAGATTAAAAACAGGAACTCCCCCTCGCTTGCAAAAATCAAGCGTTAATTTTGACGTTATGGAAAAACAAGAAGCAGCAAACCTAAACTACTTATTCGAATTTTATCCACATAAAACAAACAATACGCATGCTTGCTACATCACACGCACCAACGAACGCACACACGAAATTATTAAAAAAAACATTCATCTCTCTGCTATGTATTCAGGAAATATTTCTGGCGTAGGACCACGATATTGTCCATCGATAGAAGATAAAATTGCACGCTTTGAGCATAGAAACTCCCATCAAATTTTTGTAGAACCTGAAGGTGTCAACTCAGAAGAACTTTATCCAAATGGCATTTCTACATCCTTACCGTATGAAGTACAAAAACAGTATGTACAATCAATCAAAGGTTTTGAAAATGCTGTCATTACAAAGCCTGGCTATGCCGTAGAATACGATTTTGTTTTCCCTGATCAGTTGCATGAAACACTCGAATCCAAATCTGTTGGCGGTCTTTTTTTTGCAGGACAAATTAACGGAACAACTGGATACGAAGAAGCTGCAGCACAAGGTCTTATTGCAGGAATAAATGCTCATTTAAAACAAACAAAAAAAGCTCCTTTTATTCTAGAACGCGGGCAAAGTTATATTGGAGTTATGATTAACGATCTTGTTCTTTTTGGTGTTGATGAACCATACAGAATGTTTACTTCTCGCGCGGAACATCGCCTACTACTCAGACAGGATAATGCTTTTTTACGCTTAACCAAAAAAGGTTACAATCTTGGTCTCGTTGACGAACAATTATATCAAGACTTTTTACAAGAAAAAAAATCAATAGATACCGCATTCGAAATACTTAATCAAAAATATTCTCAAACTGAACTGGTCCGATTGTTTGGACAAACTCAAAACAAAAAACTTTTACTTGAACATGTAACTGAAAAACTTTCTGATCGTGCAATACAAACAATTCATGCACAAATTCGTTATGCTCCCTACATTGAACGCGCATACAAAGAAATTGAAAAAATGAAAAGACTGCAAGAACTTATTATCCCTGCAACTCTTAACTTTAAAAATCTTCCCGGCTTATCTATCGAGTTACAAGAAAAACTCACCAAACATAAACCAAAAAATATCGCACAAGCATCTTTAATTCCTGGTATGACCCCAGCAGCTATCTCTTTACTCATTTTTAAAACTAAATCAAAATAACTATTTCTTTTTTATGAAGATAAACAATTGAAAATGGAAATCTAA
>DAOVGZ010000004.1 GCA_030672115.1 bacterium
AAAAAATGAAAAACAAACAACTTGCCATAATAATACCAATCATTATGGTCTTAGCGCTCGGATTAAAAATTGCTGGTCGTACCAGCAGTTCAGAACCAGATGTCATGAAAGAATATGTCTTTTTTGCTAATGATGCTAAATCTGTTGATATGACAACCGTCGATCGACAAAAAGCTGGTGGTGAATCTGCCTTTTTAAGAAATAAAATGTTTAATGACATTGTTGAATATAAAGAATTCCCGCTGATTCAAAAAAAAGGCGAGATCCTAGGAATGCTTCCAATAACTCAAGGTGAAGCGGTACCAAAATCTGACTTTTCAATAAAACCAATTGCAACTAAAACTTTTTATAAATTAAAAAAATCTATTGCACCATTAAGTTGGTTTAAAGAAAAAAGTAAAATTGTCTGTATTAGTATTTTTCAACAAAGCGATATGGGTAAAATAAGAGACCCAAGAAACTATAAAAAACCAAGAGATTTTGGACATACAGAAAATTTTTGGTACTCGTTTCCATACACAATTTCAACAAAAAAATATGGTACCGTGCCTTATAAATGTTTTGTGACAAGAGGAAACCCAAAATTAAATTCAATTTTTGAACGATACATGGCACTAAGAAGAAGGCCCCTAGAAGTACAACAACCCACACCATAAAAAACCAAGTGTAAAGTAAATTTCCCTACCACCCAACAACCGTATATCGCGTTTGATTGCTATACCAATCAGATGCGATATGCTTTATCTGCTTTTTTTTACCCCAATTTTAGGACACTGATCGGCAATAGAACATTGCGAACAAAAGGGAGATAATGGCTTACAAATGTTTTGTCCCCACATGACAAGTAATCTATTCCATTCAATCCAATATTTTCTGGGTAAAATATTTTTAAGTTGCTGTTCAGTTTTTTCCGGAGTTAAAGATTTTACCAACCCCAAGCGATTAGAAATTCTGTGAACATGAATATCAACACAAATAGAAGGAATTCCAAACGCTTCACCTCTTACTAAGTTTGCTGTCTTTCTTCCAATTCCCTTTATTGAAAGTAATTGATCTTCACTTTTTGGAACAATCCCGCCAAACCTGGTTATAAGCTCCTGGGAAACAAAACGTAATGTTTTTGCTTTTTGACGATAAAATCCAGTTTTATACACGATTTGCTCAAGCAGATCAATTGGTAATGCAATCAATTGTTGCGGTGTTTGAGCATATTTAAACAACTGACGCGAAACCGGAAGGGAAATAGTATCTTTAGTTCTCAAACTTAACAAACATGCAATAAGAATCAAAAATGAATCTTTTCCGTACTCTTGAATAATGGTCAAACCAGCCGGCTCAGTCATCCCGATCGTTAGTTTTCGCAGTTTCATGATAATAGAATTAACTTTTTCTTCTTTTTTTTGCATTATCTGGTCCTTTTTAAAAACAAAAAAATGCTATTTTTACTGAGCATTTAATCATTTTTTTGTTTCTCACAAAAGAAATTCGCTCGATCGCACCCCTAAAGGCCCACCCCTTTTTATGCGGATAGTTGCTTTTAAACAAACTATACAATCGAGCTTTTTTTTCTTGCTAATCTTTAACATTTTAACCCTGGTCATGCCCTTGTAGAGGCTCACAACCTATGCTAAAATGAAAAAAGATTATTAACACATTGGAGGATAAGTTCCAAGAAGAATAACCGCAAAAATAACAACTACGTTAAATAAACTTTTAAGTTTCATATGTTCTTCCTTATACATTTAAATAGTAAACTATAACAATTACTCATGAAAAACCTTAATTAAGGCTGGTTCTAATGATAACGACTAGCAAAGCGAATATCAATAAATGATAGTAAATTTTTTTTCTATATTTACACCTATCTGGCAATTTTTGGGCGATCATCGCTTTTTACTTGTTGCCGTCACGGCAGCCTTAATTTTAAAAGTTTCCCTTTTGTCACTATTTGCTTTACGTGGTTTGCGTAAAGCAAAACTCACCTCCCCACTTATTCTTTTACTTTTTATTCTTGTGGCTGGGATGACTGAAGATTTAGCATGGATTTTGAAACTATCACAAAACCTATTTATTCCAAATTTCAATTATCGCTTTATTCTTTTTTTTATTAGAATTGCTTGGGCATTTGTAGCTATTCGATATCAAGCACTTGCTTTATTTATAGAAAATTTATCTGAAAAAAAATCCCGCCTAAAACTTTATCAGGTTCCTTTCATTCTTATAACAAGCTGCTTTTTTTTATATTTTTTCTTATCCGCTTTTTTACAATTCAATAATATTACAAGAAGTCCACTTGAACTTAAAATGATAGAGTTCTCATCAACTTATACTTTAATAATCCTCATGCTTACTTCTCTGTTTATAACCGTATGGAAACTTCGCTCCACAAAAACTCCTAGAATTATAAAAAAACAGTTAAAAATTCTCATTAAATTTCTCGTTGCTCCAACTCTTGCGCTAGAAATCATTCAAATGTATCCATTTGTTTTCATGAGCTCTCCTGCTAATAATTTTTCTGTTGTTGGAATTTCAACTATTACACTTACGATAGCAATTTATTACAGTTTAAAAAAAGTCATGGGGCTACGTTTTTTAAATCTTTATGAACATGTTCATTCCCCAAAAGGGTTTGATTTTATGAAAGACTTTAAAAATGTTTTGGAGCAATTTAGTCATGTAACAAATGAACGGGAGCTTTCTCATATTACACAAAACTTTTTTAAGGATGCTTTTAATATACCAGTCAGAAGAACACACTTGTACATTAGAAATATTGAAACAACATCATCAAAATCAAAAAATATAAACGCTCAATCTAGCAATGAAGAAGCTTTTGTAGAAAATTTTGTTTGCGCACATGACAATGATGACTCAATAAACAATTTTTTAAAAAAACAAAAAATCTTAATTATTGATGAACTAGAATTTAGTAATTTTTACGAAAAGCACAATACAAGAGAAAAAATTGTTACATTTTTATCATTTCTCAATGCAGATCTTTTTCTCCCTGTTTATGACAAAGAATCTCTTGTTGGCTACATCATTATTGAACGGTTTGCACGGGCACGGGAACTTGGAAAAAACGCAGAATTTTACAGTAATATTGACCGTGATCAAATGGTTGTTTTTGCTACCTACTTAGGAAACATTATTCATCTTTTGCGCAACCGAAATTTAAACGCGCTTATTGCACAAGAAAAAGAACTTCAAGAAGAACTCTACGACAAGCATCAAAAAATTAATCAATATAAAGAATCAATAAGATCATTTTTACGCACAAATAAACAAAGAAAAATCGGCATTATTTTTTATAAAAATCGCCGCTTTACATTTGGCAACCAAACGGCTCAAGATTTAGTTCAAGTAAACATTAACACTCATGAAGGGCATCCTATATCAAGGGCTCTTAAAAAAGCCGCTCAACAAGCACTTGAATATAAATCACAACAAACTTGCTTTGTTCAAGATAGCAATGGAAACAAACTTGTAGTTTCAGCCATTCCAAATATAGAACAAAATAATGTAATAATTACGATTTATTATCCAGAAATTTCGGACATTCTTAAAAAAAGAATCGAGCTACTAAGTGATCCTACAAAATGGGACTACCTTTTATACCTTGAAACAACAAAATCCGGAAAATTAATCGACCAACTTATTCCCGGCTCTGGTGAAACATTATTAAACTTTAAAATCAATCTTTTAAAAATATCCTTAAGCAAAAAAGCAATCCTTATTGATATGCCAAATGAAGATTTAATGCCCACAGTAGAACTTCTTCATCATATTAGCTTACGAGAACGCCTTTATGTTCTTTCTATTCAAAAAAAATCAAAAAACTTTGATCTCGCAATTAAGCTATTTGGTATTAATCCAATCTTTGGACTACAAAAACCTGACGCAGATCCTTTACTTCAGACCCTTGATGGTATTGGCACTCTATTTATTGAAAATATCCATCTACTTAATATTGAAGAACAAGAATATCTTGCAGAGTTTTTAAAATATGGCATGTACAAAACGTTTAAAAGTGATAAAAAAACAGCAAGCAATGTTAGAATCATTTGCTCAACAAATAAAAATCTTCCTGAAATGGTAAGAGACGGAACTTTTAACAAAGAATTATTTGATGAATTAAATAAAACACAACTGGTTATGCCATCACTTGTTACACTCTCTGAAGATGAACTAAAAAACCTTGCCGTTGGTTTTAGTCAGCAAGCACTTAAAAAAGAAGCATTTAAAAATCTTTTGGAGCTTACTGATACCGAAAAACGAAAAATTGCCCTTACGCGACCAGCAAGCTTGCAAGAATTAAAAACAAGAGTTCAGCAACTACTTTCTAAAAAATCAAAAAATAATGAACTTTATGAAGAAACACAATTTGATCCTGCATTTAGTATATCTGACCCTAATCTTATAGAAGCAACAAGACTAGGCAAACATGCACTTAAAGATCCAAAAATAATGACTATGCTATGGAACAAATTCAAAAACCAAAATAAAATCGCAACCCTTCTGGGTGTTAATAGATCAAGCGTCAACAGACGCTGCAAAGAATATAAACTTATTCCTTAATAAAATTTACAAAAAAAAGAGCCGACTCGCAAAAACGAATCGGCTCTTTTTTTAAACTAAAAAAATATTATAAACCTAATGGTGGACAGTCGGTAAAAAGAACTGCAACACAAATAAAAGATACTTTTAAAACAGTTGGTAAAAAAATTATGCAACAAGAATGAAATTTCCAAAAAAGATTTTTCATTTGATCCCCCTAAAAATAAAACCCAAATAATAAAACAATAAAAAACATACTCATAAAACTCTGCAAACAAACCCTTTTTATACTGACAAAAAAAAAGTTATCGCCTCAACGGCTTCTACCTTTTTATACTTGCATCTGTCTTTCAATAAAAGACAATGGAAAAAATAATTTTTGTCGAGTATAATTTTGTCATCTATAATAACTACTGGGATTAGTAAAATCAACAAAAAAAAATAATGAACATCTTCGATTTATCTATCAATAGTATTCGATCTATTTGGGATCTTTTAGGAAGTTATCCATTTCTTTTTACGGTTATGACATTTTCATTTACCGTAAAATTGTATTTTGTTGTTAATCTTTTCATTCACATACGTAAAAATGCCAATCTTTATATTCGCCGATCATGCCTTTTGCTTATTTTGGTTCTCTTGTGCGCTATGATGGCAAATTCTGCGTGGATGTTAAAAATATTGCGAAGAACAATTTTCCCTGGTTTAAATTATGAAATCTGCTTGTTATGGATTCATATATCATGGGTATTCACCATTGTACAATACCATTCTCTTGCGCTCTTTATAGAATCTCTTGTTGAAAAAAATAAATTGTTTTGCATGAGACAAAAAATTCTTATTTCTATAACCGGAACTTTTTTCTTAACATTACTTCTATTTTCAATTTTATCATATGCCTTTAGCTATAATTTTAAAAAATTAGAAACAATCTTAATTGCAAATATTGTTCAGTACTGTACGTTTCCAGTTTTATCACTCAGCCTTTTACTGACAATTAGAAAGCTGCGATCAACAAAACTACCTCGGCTTTTAAGAATTCAAGCAAGAGTCTTTATAGTAAGTATGATTCTTCCATTTTTATTTTTTGAAGCAACAAATATTTATCCATTTTCTTTATTGCGTGAATATTTTGAAAATGCAAATGCATTTGCAGGGTTTGCAACCCTTATTCTTTTATATGCAATATTTTATTGTGCAAATAAAATTATAGGTCTTCGTTTTTTAAATCTTAAAACTCACGTCAATACTGGGCATGGTTTTCATTTTATAAATAATTTCCGACACGTTTTAGATCAATTTAGCAATATTACCAATCCACAAGAGCTTGGGCATATTACCAAAACATTTTTCAAGCAAGCATTTGCTATTCCAACAAATAAAACTCATCTTTATATCAGAAAAAAACCATCCACTTCAGAAATAACAAAAAAGCAACATGAACACGAAAAAATTATCGATACTTTTTTAAAAAATCATAAAAAAGAGAATGCTCTTTGCAAAGTCTTAAAACCTAATACAGTTTTTCTTACTGATGAACTAATCTTTAATAAATTTTATAGCACCGAAAAAAAAACCGATCTCGCGCTAACATTTTTAAAACAATTAAATGCTGATATTTTTATTCCAATTGTAGAATCTGATGACCTTATCGGTTATATAATCATCGACAGATTTGCACGAGAAACAAATAAAGAAAACAATGAAGAATTTTACACTGAAACAGAATGTGATTACATGCTTGTTTTCTCTGATTATTTAAAAAACATTTTAATTCTTCTTCATGATAGAAACTTTGACACACTGTTGCATCATGAAAAAACTTTAGAAGAACAAATTTATTTTAAACATCAAGAAATAAATCAGTACAAAGAAAGCATTCGCTCTTTTTTGCATACTTCATATGAAAAAGAAATAGGAATTATTTTTTATAAAAATAGGCATTTTACCTTTGGAAATAGAAGTGCTCAAGAACTTATAAAAATTGATCTAAATACACAAAGCGGTCATCCTATTACAAAAAAAATAAAAGCTCTTGCTAAGCAAGTTCTTGATTATAAAACTTCAAAAGTGGAGCTTCTTCATCTTTATAATGATAAAAAATTAGTCATTTGTGGAATTCCTAATATCGAACAAAAAAATGTAATCATTACCGTTTATTTGCCAGAAATTTCCGACCTTTTAAGAAAAAAAATCGAACTATTACATGATCCTTCAGACTGGTCGTTCCTACTCAGTTTAGAAACAACCAAAACAGGCAATACCATTAATCAACTTATCCCTGGGCAAGGAGAAAACCTTTTAAATTTTAAAATTAATCTTTTAAAGTCAGCTCTTGGCAAAAATGCAATTCTTCTTGATGTACCGGAAGGAGATTTGACGAGTATAGTTGACTTACTTCATCATACAGGCTTTCATGAAAATCTTCATAAAATCCATCTTGATAAACCATCAAAAGATAATAGTATCGCAATTCATCTTTTTGGAACACATAAATTGTTGAAATATAACAACAATGAAAAACCAATACTCGAAAAATTACACAATGGAACTCTTTTTATTCAGAATATTCATTTTCTAGATTTAGAAACACAAGAACATCTTTCTGAACTTATTAATCATGGTATCTATAGAAAATTAAAAAGTGATCATAAAATACCAAGCTCTATTCGTATTATTTGTTCAACCAACAAAAACCTTTATGATGCTGTCCAAGAAGGTACTTTTTCAAAAACTTTATTTAATAAACTCAACAAAAATTTACTAAAATTAAAATCTTTAACCAGCTTTGCTTCTGATGAGCTAGAAGAACTTATACAAGAATTAACAAAGCGAGCAATAAAAAAAGACGCATTTGGAAACCTTCTTGGATTAACTGCTAGAGAAAAACAAAAACTACTAAATACCCACCCTGCCAGCTTGCAAGAATTAAAAATAAAAATTAAACACCGTTTAGTAGAAAAATCAAAAAAGAATCAACTAGAACAAGAAGAAGAACTTTTTGATCCTTCTTATACTATTTCTGACCCTGATTTAATAGAAGCATCACAACTAGGAAAACATGCGTTAAGAGATCCAAAAATTATGGAATTATTATGGCGAAAGTTTAAAAATCAAAATAAAATAGCAGTTTTTTTAGGTGTAAACCGATCAAGCGTAAATAGAAGATGTAAAAAATATGGTTTAACCTAAACGTAAATTTTGCATCTTTATAACGACTTCATTAAATCTCTTTGAAAAATCAACATAAAAAATAAAAAAAGGATAAAGAGTCACTATGAAACTTAACGAATTTAAACAAAAAAAAGATGAATTTATTTTGTATATAAAAGTTGAACGAAATCTTGCTATCAACACACAAAAAGCTTACGCCAGTGACCTTAATCAGTTCATTGCATTTTGGCAAAACTTAAGTGAAAATGAAAAAAAAACTCTTCCTCTTCGACAAACAATTGAACGTTTTTTAGTTAGCCTTTTTTATAAAAAAATTGATAAAGCTTCCATTGCACGTAAATTTTCTTGCTTTACATCATTTGAAAAATTCCTCAAACCACAAGGAATAGAACTTTCATTACAACTTACCAGACCTCGTCTTGATAAAAAATTGCCAATCTATTTAAGCCTTGATGAAATCACACATATTCTGGATAACGTAAAGCCTGAAAATATACCTAGTAAACATCCACTGAGAGATAAAGCAATCTTTGAACTTCTTTATGCAACAGGAGTTCGATGCTCTGAATTAATTAATATTAAAATGATCGATATTGATTTTGGAAATAAAACAATACGAATTTTTGGTAAAGGAAGAACCGAACGAATCGTTTTATTTGGCAAAAAAGCAAAAGATATTGTTCTTAATTATATAAAAAAAGAACGTAAATTTATCGGCAGCCAACAAGAAGCACTTTTTTTAAATTATCGCAACCAAAAACTTTCAAGCCGCTCTGTACAAAGAATTATTGAAATGTTTAGATCTTTTTTAAAAATTGGTAGAAACATAACACCACATAAAATTCGCCACTCTTTTGCTACACATTTGCTTAATCGTGGAGTTGACCTTCGAGTCGTCCAGGAACTTTTAGGACATAAAGTACTTTCTAGCACCGAAAAATATACTCACGTATCATTAGAACAACTTTCAAAAACATGCAATAAATCTCATCCTCTTAAAAAACTTCTAAAAACAAAAGTTAATTAAATGACGGTTTTAAAAACAATTGCATGGTACAAACTAAAAATCATAATCTTTTTTTTCTCTTTCTCTTTTTTAATTATTTTTCTTCGATTATTACAACTTCAAATTCAATTGGGCGATCTTTTTTTACATAAAAGCACTAAAAATTTTGAAAGAATAGAAACTATCAACTCTCCTCGAGGAAATATTCTTGATTGCAATGGAATATTACTTGCAACCAATCGCCCAGTTCATAATGTTTTTTGGAAAGGAACAGGAAATCGCCAATTAACACCTAAACAAAAAAAAAATCTTCAACATCTTGAAAAAATCATCAATAAACCGCTACTTGATAATAAAAAATTAATTCTACAAATAAAAAAATCTGAACAACGCTACCAAAAAAAATTAATTCTCTCTGATATATCATTTGAGCAACTAAGCCAATTAGAAGAAAAATTTACTAAACAAAATATAATAATTGAAACAGCTTTCAAAAGGTTTTATCCATACGAATCTTACGCAAGCCATATTCTTGGATACCTAGGAAGAATTAATTTTGATTTTATTGGCAAAACGGGACTCGAAGAAATTTTTGAAAACAATCTTAAAGGAAAGCATGGCGCCCTTCTTTCAACGATTAACTCTTTAGGCCGTAAACTAAATGAAACAACACTTGATCAAGCTCTTTCTGGTGCAAACATAAAAACAACAATAAATATAAAATTACAAACTATTGTTGAAACTATTTTCCCAAAAGAAGAAACCGGAACATGCATTATAATGGATACCAATACAGGCGGGATTTTAACCATGCTATCTCGACCAAATTTTAATCCTAGCATATTTCTTGCTCCGATTTCCCATAAAAGCTGGCAATCACTTCAAAATCAAAAACCATTTTTAAATCGCGCTATTAATGCATCATATCCACCAGGATCTATCTTTAAACTTGTTGTAACAAGCGCAGCCCTAGAAAAGGGTATTATTACTCCAGAAACAATATGGGACTGCAAGGGCTATATAACCTTTGCAGGGAGACGTTATCATTGCCACGAACAACATGGCCACGGTAAACTTACTGTAAGTGAAGCACTTGAACAATCATGCAACCCGCTTTTTTATGATATTGGAACAAAATTATCAATCGATACACTTGCAGACTATGCACACCGTTTTGGACTAGGAGAAAAAACAAATATTATTTTTTCAGAAAAAACAGGTCTTATTCCAACAAATAAATGGAAAATGGAAACAAAAGGAGAACGATGGTGGCCAGGAGAAACACTTTCTGCAGCAGTTGGACAAAGCTTTTTACTTGTTACCCCTATGCAAATAGCTCGCATGATTGCCAGTATTTTTTCTGGAGCATTAATAAATCCAAGAATTTTAGAAAGTGAACCAATTATAAAAAAACCACTTGATATCAAAGAAGAAACGTTAGAATTTTTAAGACAATCAATGAAAAAAGTTGTTGCGCAAGGAACTGGCAAAAGAATTGGTGTAGTAAAAGACATAGAAATATATGCAAAGACAAGTACAGCACAAACAAGTGCGCTTCACAAAAGAAATAAAGGAAGAAGGTATAAAGAACATGGTTGGATTGTTACTCATTTTCAATACAAAAATTATAATCCTATGACCATGGTTGTTTTAGTTGAGCATGCAGGCTCTTCACGCCTTCCAACCTCAATAGCTAAGAATTTTTTAATTCAATATAAAAAGTATGTTGATACAAAATCAGTTTAAAACTTTTTATATCAATTTTATTTTTTTAAATCAAAAACCATAAATTCCCATAACTCGTCCACTCATTTTCTAAAATATTAACATAGTATTGTAGTAACTCTTTTTTCTTCATTATTTTGATTTTTTTTTTATTAAGAATCAAATATTGCTTAAAAAGATTTGTTATAATTTTATCTTTATTTTTTTCTTTTGGATTAATTATATACTTTTTTAAACAGTTCCATTTTCTTAACAAATAAATAGAGTTATTAGGCCATTCATTCCTTATTTTTTCTACCTCAACAATTTGCCTGGGACGTTTAAAAGCTATATTAGTATTTTTTAACCATTCAACCTCTAAACGAGTACCAAATGAGCATAAAGACTTTATTTCTTTATGCTTCCATAAAATATTTTTTTTTAATTTTAAAATCTTAACATTCAAACTATTAATCATATTTTCTTTTTTTTTATCAATGAAAACTTTATCGCAATTAAAACAACTGCAACCGCATAAACTTAAACATGAAAAAGTTTTTTCTAATCGTTTATTCATTGAAGACTCAACACTACTGCAAAAAAAAGGAATCATTATCAATAAAAAAAATATTATTTTCTTCATTTTATTTTTCTCCTTATTTTACCTAAGTTACGACCTTTAAATTTTGCAAAAAAACTTCCATAAAACAATATCCTAATTTTTAAAACCAAAAAACAGAAAGTCCTACAGAAGCAATATCGATTGTAACATATGTTATATATGATGACATATCATACTGTAATTAAAAAAGGTTTTGAGATGAAAACCTTGCTTTTTGTCGTAGCCTCAACCTTTAATAAAGTTTTTTAAAAGTCACAAATTAGTCAAAAAAAAGAACCGAATTTCTTCGGTTCTTTTTATACTTTTAAATGTCAGCTAAAAAAGCTTACGCCTTTTGTGCTGCTGCCACTCTTTTAGCAAGTCTACTTACTTTGCGAGCGGATGTATTGGCATGAAACACACCTTTACATTTTGCTCGTGCAATCTTTGCTTCTGCAGACTTTAAAAGTTCTAAAGTCTTTTCTTTTGACTCTCCTGATTCAAGAGCAGCTACAACTTTTTTAATTGCGCTTTTAACAGCAGTTTTGCGGTTCAAATTTTTTTGACGACGCCCAACTTCTTGTTTCGCTCTTTTTTTTGCAGATTTAATATTTGCCATATTTGGTCAACCCCAATAATTTACAGTACCTTTTTGACTTTTCCAGCCTTAACACACTTGGTACAAACACATGCATGTTTTACCTTACCAGATGCATCACCAACAACAGTAAAACGCATCTTGTGGACATTTGGATATAACCAACGTTTTGTCCTGTTTTTTGCATGAGAAACCAAATTAGCTGTTCTTGGTCTTTTATCACATATTGCGCAGATTCTAGCCATCGCCTTAAAATCCCTTTGTTCAAAATTGCATAAAATGCTCGTAACTAAGCTTCATTCTACCTGAAAAAAAAGGTTTTTTCAAACCAAAAGTCAATTGCGCAGAAGCTCAAAAAGAGCTTTCTGAGTTAACGCACTTCCAGCCACATATGATTTTGAATCTAATGTGATCAATGAGCCGTCAAATTCAGATGTTTGACCGCCGGCCTCTTTAATCAAGAGATCTCCAGCAGCAAAATCCCACCACGCAAGGTCCGTAAAAAAAATTCCATCAAACCGTCCACATGCCACATAAGCAAGGTCCAAAGCTACTGCTCCCATATGCCTAAAAGTATACGCTTGGGGAACAACAGAGCACAGTTTGTTAAAAAAATCTTTACGTTCGCCCATATGAACATCATACGGAAGACCAACCACCAAAAAACTCTCATCAAGCTTTTTAGGGCTAGAAACCTTTATTTTTTGCTCATTCAACCAAGCCCCTTTTCCTGATTCTGCCCAAAAAAGCTCATCTAATACCGGCTGATAAATCATGCCAAAAATAACAATGTTTTTATGAGTCAGAGCTACAGAAATACAAAAATGTGGTAATCCATGTGCAAAGTTAGTAGTTCCATCAAGTGGATCTATCACCCAACGATACTCACCATTCCCAGTTATTCCTGATTCTTCTGCAAAAAAATCTGCCCCAGGAATAACCCGAGACAATTCTTTTATCAAAAAATTTTCACTTTCTATATCTGCTTTTGTGCAAAACCCCGCACCATTTTTTTCATGCCGCACAAGGGATCTTGCTTTAGCAAAATAACGAAGCTGCTCTTTTCCTGCCGCTCGAATAATCGGTTCAACCTCTTTTTTTAGATCGATCCCTTCAATAAGCATATACTACCCTTCAATCAATTTATGATCTTCGCGAGGTTCTATATCAAGCATTTGATAAATATCACTTGCATACAATGTTTCTTTATCAAGAAGTTCTTGAGCAAGTTTAACCAACTTATCTTTATTGTTTTTCAACATTTTAAATGTTTCTTTATAGTTCTCATCTAAAATCTTTTGTACTTCTTTATCGATCAATTCTGCTGTCTTTGATGAATATGTAAAATCTTCACGAGACTGACTATACACAGCAGTTCCAAGATCTGACATACCATAGCTGCAAACCATTGCTCGAACAATATGCGTTGCAGATCGAAAATCAGAAGAAGCTCCCGTTGTCTTTTGATTAAAGATTAACTCTTCAGAAACTCTACCACCTAAAGAAATTTTCACGTCTGCAAGTAACTCATCTTTTGTTTTCACGTACTTGTCTCTTTCTGGTAAAGAATGAGACAAGCCCAACGCGCGACCACGTGGAATGATGGTTACCTTGTGAAGCGGATCACTCACCTTGGGAAGCAAAAGCGTCATTAAAGCATGTCCAGCTTCATGATAAGCTGTTGTTTTGAGTTCCTCTGGAGTTCTAACCATCGTTTTGTTTTCTTTACCCAACATAATTTTGTCGCGAGATTCTTCAAAATCTTTCATAGTAACCATCTGTTTTTTCATCTTAGAAGCATTCAAAGCAGCTTGGTTAACTAAGTTAGCAAGATCAGCACCAGAAAATCCTGGTGTACCACGAGCAATTTTATGCAAAGGAAGATCTGGATCTATTTTAATTCCTTTAATATGAACCTTTAAAATTTGCTCTCTACTAATAAGATCCGGAAACGGGACATGAACAGTACGATCAAATCTTCCTGGACGAAGCAATGCTTTATCCAAAACATCTGGCCTATTTGTTGCAGCAATTACAATAACAGAATCGTTACCGGTCTGAAATCCGTCCATTTCTGTTAGCAACTGATTCAACGTTTGTTCACGTTCATCATGACCACCACCATGACCACTACCACGATGACGACCAACGGCATCAATTTCATCAATAAAAATAATACTTGGAGCGTTTTTCCGTGCTTGTTTAAATAAATCTCTAACACGAGATGCACCAACACCAACAAATACTTCTATAAAGTCTGAACCACTAATACTAAAGAAAGGACAATTCGCTTCACCCGCCACAGCTTTTACTAATAATGTTTTACCATTACCTGGCTCACCAACCAATAAAACACCACGAGTTATTTTTGCCCCAAGTCGTTTAAATTTTTCTGGACTCTTTAAAAAATCAACTACATCTTTTAATTCTTCTTTTGCTTCTGCAGCACCTGCAACAGAATCAAAATTTTCTTTAATGCTTGAAGGCAAAAACATCTTTGCTTTACTTTTTCCCATGGAAAAAATATTACTTCCTGATCCTCCACCTCCGCCACTAGCAGCATTACGTGCTTGGCGAATCATATACCACACAAAGCCAACAGTAATGAGCAAAGAGATAAGCATAAACAAATGCCAAAAGCTCAATTGCCCAGCCTGGCTTACAACCGTTGTTTCTACATTATTTTTTTCAAGCAAATCCCAACTTCTTTGAGAATATGGAATAACGGTTTCAAATTTCTTTCCATTCGTTAAAACGCCTTTAGCATCTTGGCCACTAACAGTAACCGATTTAACCTCTTTTGCTTCAACTTTATTTAAAAATGTTGAATAGTTAATCGAATCACTATCACGTGAAAGATTCATCAATCTAGAAAGTAGTAACAAAATAACACCAAAAATAAGCATTCCAACTAACAGATTTTTCGGACCACGATTAAAAGGCAACTTATTTTTCATTTTTCTTTTCATAAAATCCCCACTAAATATGCTTATAAACTTATTATCAGTATAACAATTTTCTTTAACTATTTCGAACATTCGATCAAAACAATCTCTTGAAGCGATTATTGCTCAAAAAACATTTCTTATTGAAAAGGTAAAGAGCTATTCCGATTACCCTTATGCCGCAACAAAATTACTATATGGACAAGACCAAGCAGGATAACAACAAACAACTTTACCCTTGGTAACAAAAGTCCGATTATTAGTAATAAGATTCAAAAGGGCAAGTCTGCTTTCTTTTTCTGTTTCCACTGCAAATAAAAGATAGTTTCCACATGGCGACCATGAACACTCTTCTTTATTGCCAGCATCACAAGTAATTTGTTTATGTTTTTTTGTTGTAAAATCATATAAAAAGATCTGCATAGTCCCACGAATCATTTTTGCATAGGCAAGAGTGTCATTTATTCCACAATAACTTGGAGAAACACAATAACCACCTCCGGTTAAACGTTCTGTTTTTTTAGTATCAAAATTGTATTTATAAATTTGTGGACCTTTCGTTTCAAAATCAGAACAGAAAAAAAGAATCTTTTCATCATCCGAAAACGCAGGGCTAATATTATTACCATTGTTATTTGTTAATTTTTCAAACACACCTTTTTCATAATAATACAACTGACATTTGCTACCACCATTGGAGGCACAAAAAACAACTTTTTTTCCATCAAAAGAAAATGTTGGCAACATATTCATACCATCAAAATTAGAAACCACTTTTCGATGACCAAACATATCAACAACAACAAGCCGAACATTTGTATTTGTATGTTCAGAATAAAAAAGCAAAGGATTTTCTGGATCGCGATTCCATCGAGGAGCAACATTAACAGTTGATGTTGCCACCAGACGCTTTGCATTTTTTCCATTATAGTCTGCAACATACACATGTTTAAAAACTTTCTTACCCGGCACTTGAAGTTCTTTGCAGTATGCAATCTTGGTGCTAAACAATCCTGGCAATCCTGTTACAACAGGCCATACCTGATCTGAAATATGATGTCCCCACTCATTATAATTCTTTGTTCTTTTTTTATACCGCTTGCCTGCAATAAATGTTGCCTGTTGTGTATCATACAAACGCCATTCAATAAACTTTCCTTTTTTTTTCTGACTTAAAAAAAGGACTAAAGGAAATCCTTTAGTAAAAAAACTTTTAATATCGCCTTGATTATTCAAAGCATTAATATAATCAAGTGTAATACTAAATTGATGAGTAAATGAAAGATCGTCCTGTATCACTTGCACCGTTTTATTAAGACTTTTATGATTTGGTCCAAGTAAACAAATCGCAAACGGAACCTTTGCATGTTTTGTTGACCCAACCTGCAAATTCATAGCAAAAGAAGTCGATCCAAAAAAATAAGATAATAAAATAAAATAGAATAAAATTGACGGCTTTTTTATCATACGGTTTCCATCTGCTGTTTAAAAGTTATTGTAAATTCTTTTCCATACGCTTTTTTTTGCAATTGCATCTTAGCAACAGCTGTTCGAGCACTAATGTCATACATCAAAACCCCTGAGCCTTTTTGCACTGCTGCTTGATTTACTTTTCCACTCCAATCAACAAGAACTTTCAAAATACAAACTAAATCTTTTGGTAATCCTACTGGAGGCCTCCAGCACTTACCTACTTCTTGTTGCAACTCTTTTTGCATGGTTAACGCAGCCATTTCTTCTTGACCAACATAAACTGGAGACAACCCCTCAACTTCTTGTTGTACATGATCAACCTTTTTGAGATTACCTTGCAATTTTTTGATCGGTTTTTTTTCAGTTTTATTATCAACTGTTTTTATTGGCTTCTTTTTTTTAACTACTTTTTTATTTTCCGTTTTTATTTTTTTATTTTTAACAACCTTTTTTTCTTCTTTTTTGGATGTATTTTTTTTTGTTTTCTCTATTTTTTTTGCAACCTTTTTTGTTTTCTGTTTTTTTAAAGATTTTTTAGGCGTTTCTTTTTTTTTCGGTTTTGATTGAGCTGTTAATGTTGTTTGTTTTTTTATTTTTGGCTTTACAACTATTTTTTTTATCACTTTTTTTGGCGATGAAACAACCACCCCTGTTTTTGAAGCAACTCTCTTACAAAAAGGTAAAAAAATAACAGGCGCACCTGATTGTAACAATTTAGAATTAACGGTCACGTTGTATGAAAAAAAATGACCCTTATACAAAAACAAAATAAAAAACAGCAAAAAACTATGTGTCAAAAAAGAAACTACTAAAAGTTTTCCCCAAAAAAAATATCGTTTAAGCCCGCGCCGGACTTTGCGTCGCCAATGCAACATAGTCCACACCCCCTACGACCTTAATGTGATCAACAATTTTTATAACATTTCCATACTGAACCGATTTATCAGCCCGCACAAAAACAGTTTGTTGTTTATTTCTACCAACCATTTTTTTTATTGCAGGAACTAATGTGTCCATTGTTACTGCAATATCATTGAAAAACATTTTTCCTTTGGAATCAATGTAAACAATCAATTCCTGCTTTATATTTCCGGCCTCTTTTGCCGATCCATCAGGAAGCGTTACTTTTATTGCATTACGCATCATCGGTGCGGTTATCATAAAAATAATCAACAAAGTCAGCGCAGTATCAATCATCGGAGTAAGTGTTAATTCCGCTTTTGAAAGTCTAGTTTTTTTTAATCGTCGTGCCATACCCACCCCTACTTAGTCATCAAACGTTGCACAAAAAACATAAACTGATCTGATAAACCAATAAAATATCTGTCTAACTTGCGCACTTGCAATGAACAATAACCAAACATAACAAATGCTGGAATAGCAACAACAAGACCAGTAAGAGTAGTAATTAATGCCTCTGCAATACCAGGAGCAACAGTAGCAATATCGGCACTTTGAAGTTCGCTAATTCTAATAAAAGCATGCACAAGTCCCCACACAGTACCAAAAAGACCAATTAAAGGAGCAATTGCTGCTGTTATAGAAAAAAAAGGCATATATGATTCTTCACTGTGCAAAATATCTTCTACCGTTTGATCAACATGCCTTTGTACTAACTCCAACTCAGAAATAGAAAGACCTTTTTTTGCCACCCCTTCTGGCGTTGCCAACATAGATTTTAAAAAAGTTAAATTTCTTGAAAAAAAATAACCAGGCAGCGTTCCAACCTGCTCAGAAGCAACACTAAGAAGTTCTTCAAAACTTGTTACATTTTTCATTGCCTTACGAGCAACATGCATCTGATTTTTTTTAATTCGAAACAAAATAAGTTTATAAAAAAATAAAGCCCAGCATAAAACAGACATGCTCAGCAGAATCAAAAGAACAAACTTACTAACAGCATCTGCCTGAGATATTAGATGCCACATTGAATTCCCCATAACCATTTTCATAAAAACCTTTCCTTTTTAATTTTTTTAATAAACCCTCAATAGGCCGATTTAGCTTAGCAAAAAGCAAGACAAAGAAAAAACAACCTCAACACTTTAATTTTATTTTTCCAAAATAAGTCGTCGCAACTCATCTTTATCTTTTATGCCTTTTTGAATTTGAAAATCATACGCTTTTTTAAGTAATTCTCCCAATTGCGGACCTGGCTTAACAATATCAAGTAAATCTCTACCTTGTAAAACAGGCGCTTCTGGTTTTTCGTGCACCTTTACATTTTGCGCATTAGACAAAAATTTTTCTATTGCAGGAAAATTTTTAACAAGCGGCTTTCCTTTAATAGGATTTCTTCCTCGTTTATCTGCAAGCGAAACTTTTGCTAGCATGGTAATTGTTGCATGAGGCGCAAGCTTTTTTGCAAGACGTTTATATGCTGCAGGGCGAGATTTAGATCCAACCAACTGTGTAGGAGCCATATGATGACGAACTAATTTGCAAACAGTATCAACAATATTTTGATTTTTTGTAATTCTTTTAAGCATACTACGTGTAAATGGAACACCTTCTTGAGAATGACCTAAACTTTTCCATGTTCCACCAACTTTTTCTGTTGTTGAAACTTTTCCAAGGTCATGACATAATACTGCCAACATAACTATTAATTTTTCTTGATTATTTTTATATGACATAATAGCAGCTGCATCAATTGACTGCTTTGTATGTTCAAAAACTTCACCTTCAGGGTGCCATGTTGAATCTTGTGAAATATTAATAACCGCATGTAATTCTGGTAAAATATCTTGTAATCTTCCAATTTTTTGCAACCATGCAAAACCAAAAGATGGCCGTTTTGACTTCAGTAATAATTTTTCAAATTCCTTCTCTATTCTTTCAACAGAAACAGAAGAAATATCCATCGATGCACAAATTTCATTAAGCTGATCATTTGGTTTCATTTCAAAGCGACCAATAAACTGCATCACTCTAAAAAGCCTTAATGGATCTTCAACAAACAACTCTTTATCTGGAGCACGTAATACACCATTTTTTAAATCTAAAAGACCATCAAACGGATCTATCAATTCTAACGTAACAAGATCAATACCCATTGCGTTAATAGTTAAATCTCTTCGTTTAAAGGCTTGTTGTAATTCCATATGTGGATCAATTGAAACATTCGGCTTTCTTCCTGCAGCATCAACACGTGGCAATGACCAATCAACATCAAGACCATGTAAACGCAGAACACCAAATGCTTTTCCAACAGAACTTACTGGACCATGCTTTTTTAAAATAGTTTCTAAAGTTTGAAGATCAAGACCATGAACTTCTATATCCAAATCTTTAATAACTCTTTCTAGCAACAAATCTCTAACGGCGCCACCAACAAGAAATGCTTTCCCTCCATGTTTATCAATACTCTGGACAATTTCAGTAACTTGTGAGTAAGATCTAACAACAATGTTTAAAGCTCTTGCAATGCCTTGAGCTATTTTTACAGACTTCATAAGCTTTCGCATAAAAAATAGTTATTAACAATTCATCGTAACGGAGGATAGTAGTATGAAACCTTTTCCCCTTACATGCAAAATAGTACTGATTAATTTATTTTTTTTCCAGTCTTGCAATGCAAAATTTTCTTTTGACTCTATAAAATCATATTTTTTTAAAAAATCACATCAAAATAGTATACAAAAAGAATTTCCTATAAAAAGCCCAAAACTACTCACGCTAAAAAATCTTCACGGCAACATTTCTATCACTCAATGGAAGCAAAACAGTATTCAAATGAAAGCAACACAAGAAGCTAACAAGAAAGAAGAACTTACAACAATAGATATTGAAACAAAGATAAGCAAAAAAAAAATCGCTATAAAAACTGTTCAAAAAGAACCTACAAAAAATGAACTATTTGTACACTATGAACTTATCATTCCAGAACAAGTCAAAATAAATGTTGCAACTGAATATGGAAACATTTCAATTGATCACATTAATGCTGCAACAAAAGCAAAAACTAAAAATGGTGATATTTACATAACAAATAACAAAGGAATTGTTCTTGCTCAAACAGATACTGGTTCAATAACAATTAACAATTCTTGCGGAAATATTCGTGCTACAACAGGAAAAGGAAACATAACTATCGATAAATCATCAAAAAACATTATAGCACACGCAACAAAGGGAACAATATATACAACTTGCCAAAAAATTCCATCACTTAACACTGTTAAATTAAGTACACAATCAGGTAATATTTTTCTTTCACTTCCCAATAAAATTGATGCTCACTTACAAGCAGAAACAAAAAAAGGAAAACTTACCTGCGAACACTACATAACACTTAAACCACAAACCGTTCAACTCAATAAAAAAACCTGGGCTCAAGTAAAAAAAGAAGTTTATGGAACATTTGGCACTGGAAATGCCAACATAAAATTAAACGTTGGATCAGGAAATATTAAAATTTTAAAAACAAAAACAGTTTAAATAAAAAACAATACAAGTAAAAACGAGCTTGACAAGGGCACTTTTGAATGTATATCATTTAATTTTCTATCTAAAAATTAAAAAAATGATTTTTTTAAAATTAAAAGGAATATAACGTGAAAAAAAAGAGTCTTTTTATCTATTTTTTTATTATCTGTTTTTCACTACATATTCACGGAATGAATAAAAAAAACAATAAACTTTCAATTAAAATACCAGCAACTTTAAAGAGCACAACAAACCTATCTCCCTATCCAAAACGATCATTGGAAAACAAAGCAAAAAAAAGTTACCACAAAACATATGGTTTAGGCGAAGCTTACAACCTGATGGTAAGAATAGGAGTCACAAAAAACGATATCGATTTGGGCTACATTGTAACAAATGATATTAATAAAACTTTATACAAAACAATAAATTTATATCTGAAAAACAAAAAAAACATTCCTGCAAATGGTTTAGATGAAAAAAATATAACAAAATGGTTAAAAACAACAAACATTGGTGTAAAAACAAAAAAATGCCTAAAACTCTTAAAAAGAGATCCAGTCACTGTTGCAACAGTATGGCAAAAAAAACTTTTTAAAAAACACGATTCTCTCAAAGAAGACTTAGAAAAAATCAAAAAAGTTCTAACTGAAGAAGATATTTAAAACAATTACCTTTCTTAATAATTCTATCTATAAATGACATTTTCAGTACCATAAATAAGAGAAATTTTTCTTTCTTTATGATAATATTTTAGATACTGTAAAATATTAAAATTTTTTAACTAAGAAGGACTTTTTGTGTATACAAAAAAAAAATCTGCTACCATGCTATTTCTCTCGTTTTGTTTTTTTTCTATAGCCTGGCCACTTCTTGCACAAATAAAATTATCAAGTGAATATATCAACGAAAAAGCAAACACTATTTCTCTTGCTGTATCATTAAAAAAAAATGATTTTATTTTATCTGAATCAATCGATATTTCTGTCGACAATCCCAACATTTCACTTTCTATTTGGAACATTGATCAAAAACCAATTGAACGTTACGAACCACTTTTTAAAGAAACTAAAAAACTACTGACAAACAGATTTACAATAACATTTAACGCCACACAAAAAGCAGTATCTTCTAAACAATCAAAAACAAATATTTATCTATCTTTTTATCAAGGATCCAAGAAAAAAACCGTTCAAAATGTTTTTCCATTTATATTTGCTCAACCGAAAAAAACACAGAAATTAATTTCTATTCCAGGTGATGACATAGAAGAAATTATGCCGAACATTCAAGCTAAGCCTACACAAGAGGATACAAAAACATTTTCTTCACGCCTTTCTAATTTAGTTGCAAAAACTGAAAGCTTATGGATCCGTTTATTGCTTGTATTACTGCTTGGCCTTTTGATGAGTCTTACTCCTTGTATTTACCCCATGATCCCTATCACACTTGGTATTTTACAATCACGTGGAAGCAAATCTATTGGTTACAACTTTTTACAATCTCTTTGTTACACTGCAGGTATCGCAACAACATTTGCTATCCTTGGATTACTTGCAGCATTTACTGGCCAACTATTTGGCAGCATCATGAGTAATCCATTTTTTATTGTTGCCCTTGCACTCTTACTTTCTTACCTTGGTCTTTCTATGTTTGGTTTTTACGATATGTACACACCAAATTTATGCGTGGATCTAGTACAAGCAATCATAAAGGTTCTCTACTTTCTATTTTTCTTTTTGGCATAATGAGTGGAAGCGTTGCATCCCCATGTCTTTCTCCTGGACTCATTTTACTTTTGAGTATTGTTACAGCACTAGTAAGTAAACTCCTTGGCTTTATGCTACTCTTTGCATTTGGTTTTGGTTTAGGAATTCCATTGCTTCTTATTGGAACATTTTCAAGCTCCCTCAATGCTCTACCTCGCGCAGGCATGTGGATGATAGAAGTAAAAAAACTATTTGGATTCATGTTATTTGGAATGGTATTTTACTTTTTAAATTCGATTATTCCAACAACAATAGTCCTTTTATTGGCAACAGTCTTTATGCTTATCGCTGGAATAATTTATTTTTATAGCATCAAAAAATATGATTCCAAATCAACCAAAACTCTAAAAAATCTTATCGGCATTATCTGTATTGTTCTTTCTGTTTTTTTAGGAGCAAAAACATACAAAGCTTTTTTCTACATAGAAAAACAATCTGTTGATACCTTTTGGTTACACAGCCAGCAAGAAGCAATTTCTATTGCCAAACAAGAAAAAAAATATCTATTTATTGATATTGGCGCTCCATTTTGTTCTATCTGTAAAGCAATTGATCGCACAATACTTTCAGACCAATCTGTCCGTGCAACACTTACTAAATTTGTAAATCTCAAACTTGATGAAGCAACCTGTCCGAAAGAAGTGTTCTCAGCTCTTTGTAAAAAATATGAAGTTGTTGGCTATCCAACCTTCTTGCTTATTGAACCAAAAACGGGCGATTTGCTTGCTCGCTGGGGTAGCGAACTTTATGATGTAACACCAAAAAAATTCATACAAATCCTCCAAAACTACTAAAAATCTTCCGACGGGGCCCTAAAAAGCCCCGTCACCTTACAAACCTTCTTTATAACCCCTGCCAAGCACTCACCTGTAGCAACAAAAATCTCAAACAAAAAATACCTATACAAAA
>DAOVGZ010000020.1 GCA_030672115.1 bacterium
GCAATCGGTAAAACCACCGGTAGAAAGTCCAGCATCCAAAACGGTAAAATCTGTGACGTCGATATCAAAATAATCTAACGCTTTTTCAATTTTAAAACCTGCACGCCCAACAAATTTCCGCTCTTTAGCTGTCAACTCTACAGGTGCATCATGTGCTACCTGCATACCTGATTTAGTTATTTTTTTTCCATCAATAAAAACTTTCCCCTGCATAATCCAACTTTGAATTTGCCGACGACTATACTGGGGAAATTTTTCATGTACAACAAGATCGAGTCTTTTTTTATTCGCCATTACCTACCAAATCTAAAAGTTCGCGAACAGATTGCGTTAGAGAATATGCAAAATCAGTTGAAAGTCGTTCTTCTTCTGCCAACATTTTTTTAAATGGAAACACTGCAAGAACATCATCATCTGTTTTTAAACTTAAAAAATTTTCTCGCATACCCTTTTTCAACACAACTCTAAATTCGCTTATTGTTTCAACTGGACTATTATTTACTTCTTTTATGATAACACCAGGAGTTAAGCATCTCAATTTTTGTGCGTAAGAACCTGGTAAAATATGAGCAATGACAAGTACTGGATCAATCATGTTTTCTATTTTTTGATATTTTAATAAATTTGGCGCAAAATTCACTAGAAAAGGAATATGATTTAATGCAAGCTCCATAATTATCATACCGCCAACAACTTCATGCTCTATTCGTTCATAATCTGGATATTTAACGCGCACCGAATAAATATGATACGGCTCAAGAACAAAATTAATTTCTTTTTTTTCTCCAAAACGATACAAAACTAATTCAACCTTTTGTCCTACAACTAACCGTGAAACAAGATCATAAATAGAAACTTTATCCATACTCCATGGAACTTTCGCTTCTCCATGAGAATCAATCGTATATCCATTAATTTGATAAATCATATCTCCAGGACAAACACCCGATTTTTCAAACAATGAACCTTTAAATACTTTATGTGTATACAATCCAGCAGGAACAGGATTGCCCAAAAATTTTGCATGTTCATCAGTTGCATTATGAAAATTACCACCCAAAATAGGTTTTCTTACTAAGGGATTTTTTAAAAGATCTTCAAAAATAACTTTTAACTCATTGATAGGAATTGCATATCCAATATTAAGAGCTTCGGCCGCAACGGCAACAGTTACACCAATCACTGTTCCATTGGCTGCAATTAATGGCCCACCAGAACTCCCAGAATTAATTGGCGCAGTAATTTGAATATAAGAAATAGAATTAGTCGATTCCCGACCACTCACAACACCTGTGGTACTTTTCATTCTATGTTGTCCCAAAGGGTACCCTAAAACTAAAACTTTTTCTGTTCTGCGCACCACATCAGAATCACCAATCATTAAAAATGGAACCTTCCCTAAACGTTCTTTAACCCGCTGTAAATCTTGCGGAGTGATACGAAGCAAAGCAATATCGCGATCAGGACAAAAACTGATCACTTCTACTTTAATTGTGTCTCTTCCAAGCGCTGGAATAGTAATCCACACCGTTTTTGCTTCGTTGACCACATGCGCATTGGTGATAATATATCCTTGATCATTAATAAAAAAACCGGTCCCCCTGCTTTCGTACTGCGATTTAACTTTGTACGGTTCTAACCAATTAAATTGACCAACCTGTGCAAAAATTTGCACTACCGTATTTTGTGCCGCACTTTCTACCTGCAGCCAATTTTGATCACCTTGTACCAAGAAAATAGGTTGTTGCTCTTTTTTCATTTTTTCTCCCTTTTTTTATGCTTTATAATTCTGACTACAAACATACCAAAAAGGAAAAATCAAAAATAAGTAAAAAAAAGAGCTGGCATAATACCAACTCTTTTTTTTTATTTATGACTAAAAGAAAAACGAAAAATTAATCTAAAGGTTTAATTTCTTCAATGTATTCATCTTTTTTTTCATATTTTTCTATATATGTATCATATTGTTTTTTCATTTTTTTAAATCTTTCCTCTTTCGCTTTAAAATTTTGCTCTTTCCTTGCCACCTCCAATAATCTTTCTTCAATTTCTATCGTTTTTTCCGCAGCAAATTCTATATCTTCTTTATATTGTTTTTTAAATTCATTTTTTTCCTTTTGAAATTCGTCATTTTTCTTTTTAATTTTTGCCAAAAATTTATCTTCAACGTTCTTTCGTTGTTCTTCGTCAAGTTTTGTTATTTTTTTAACTTTTCTTTTAAAGACACGGTTTCTTTTATAATCTTCATTTGGATAGCTATCTAAATTTTCATTTAAAAGAATTTGTTCTATTTTCGAAGCTATAGAATTAAGCTTTTCTACTTTTTCTATTTTATTTTTTAAAGATTTAGCTTTTTTTTCTATTGGTTTTTCATTGCGAGTAAAAAAATCTACACCTCCAGCAACTAGCGGTAGCGTAAATGCTCCAACAATTGCCTTTTTATTTATAGAAGATTCAATAGACTTTACATCATCTTTTTGAGTTATCTTTTTCATCAAAAATTTGCTGCCAAAAAATCCAGCAACCGCCAAAGCAGAATATCCCGCAAGTCGAGCTGTAGTTTTAAGCATACGCCCAGAAAAACTAGATTCTTCACCCTCAATAATTGTTTGTACAATTTTGCGTGCTTCTTTAGATGTTTTTACATCCACAGAAAATAGCTTATTAAATGGTGCTAACGCATTACCACCTAAAGCGAACTCACCTTTTCCAAACCACTTCTTTTTTATATCTGGTTGAAAATAGTAAGAAAAAAGCTCTGGCAAATTATTTTTGCTGCGAATTCCAGCTAATTCCTTTTCTGTATCATTAATATATTTTTGTAGTTTTTGTAGTTTTTTTTGTTCTAGTGAAAGTTTTGTTTTTGGTTTTGGTTTTAATCCACTTCCAAAATTTCTCTGTATAATTACTAAAGAAAGCGCTGCAAAACCAATAGCCAAAAAATATTTTTTCTTCATAATTCTCCCTTTTTACTTTTATTGCTTTTTTTATTATAAAGTTTGCTTATATTTTCTTTCTCTCGTTCTATTTTTTCCCAAAGTTCTTCATTTCCATTACTTTCAAGAAAAACAATCTTATAATCAGGATATTTATTCAATTCGTAAATTTTTTTGGCAATTTTATATAAATACCTAATCTCTACCAACTTGTTATACCGATCGTCATACTTTTGCTTTAAAGACACAAAATCAATTGCTTTTTCTATTTTTTTATCCCAAAATTGGCGTATCCCTTTAACCAACAAACCTGAAATAGCCCAAGTCATGGTTGCCCCAAATGCAGCCCTCCAACCTTTTTTGTACCATACCGCAGGGACTGCAAGTATCGAAAGTTTTGTTGCCGTTTCAATGCCGGAAAGATCAACATACCGCTCCGGAAGTTTTTCAATTTTTTTATACTGATAAACAAAGTCTTTAAAATCTTTTTCTGGAGTTTCTTTTACAATTTCATTTAAAAATTTTTTATCATTAGATTCTAGTTTTTCAAACCATTTATTTTTGTTTTCATACGCTTTTGATAAAAACGCTATGGTATCTATATTGAGAAGATTTCTAAAATATTCGTCTAATTCCCTTATCTGAAACCACAACTTATTTTTGAGAATCGTTTGTTTCTCTTTGTTCTGCTCACCAAAATTTCTCTGTACAAGCGTTAAACATACAACCGCAAAACCCATAACCAAAAAATATCTTTTCTTCATTTTTCCCCTTTTTTTTAAAAACACCCCTCTCTATGTTAAAAACTACAAAAAAACAAAGCTCCCAAACAATAGTTCTAAAAAAACACTTTCAGGCAGCAAAAAGGGCCGGTATAACACCGACCCTTAACAGAACAATTATAACTTTTTTTTATGCACCAATATTCATATTATTTTTTTGTACATTTTGTGCGCTTTGCATATGTTGCGCAAAAAGTGTTTTTGCTGTTTCTGATAATGGATAATGATACAAGCGAGAAAGCTGCGGTTCTTCTTTTAAAATCTTTTCTTGTGGTAACACCACTAAAATATTATCTGATGCTCGAGTATACAAATCAGTAGCTCGAATTGTAATTCGTTTATTGTCACCACTTTGATACGCTTGCCGTAACTCTTGTAAAGTATTAATCGAAATTCCATTTACCTCATTAATCTGTGCTCCCATGCTTATAGTTCTTGTTTTATACAGCTGCGAGGTTGGAAACACATGTGTAACAATTAATGCAGGATCAGTTTGATTTTTCAATTCCGTGTAAGCAAGTAAACCTGGAGCCTGTTTGACCAACATACGAACATGATTTGTTGTTAGTTGCATCACAACCATTCCTGCAAACACTTCATAATCTACATCTTCTATCCATGGATACACTTGTCTAATTGCAAGCAATTTTGCTTCTGTAAATTTCGCACTCAACTCTTTACGCTCACCATTGCGATACACAATCAAATTAATATCTTGCCCAACCGAAAGTCTGCCCACATAATCAACAAGTGAGATTCTATCTTCTGACCATACAACATTCATCTCGCCGTAAATATCAACTTTGTTGCCGTTAATTTCGTAAATCATATCGCCCGATTCTACGCCAGCGTTATACAAGGTGCTATTTTTAATAACATCTGCAACATAGCAACCACCAGGCGGAGGATTTCCAAGATAATCGGTTAAATCATCAGTTCCATTATTAAATAAAACACCTAAAAACGGTTTTCTTAAAAGTTTATTTGTTTTTAAGTCTGGCAAAGCAATACGAAAATCATTAATTGGAATCATGTATGCAATATTATCAACTGTTCCTCCAACTATCTTGCTTGAATTAATTCCAATAACTTCTCCATTAAGATTTAAAAGTGGACCACCTGAATTGCCTGCATTAATTGCAGCACTAATTTGAATTAGTCCCCCTTCTCTTCCACTAATAACGCCAGTTGTACTTTTAAGCGACTGCATCCCAAGCGGATAACCAAGAGCCATAACTTCATCAGAACGTCGAACTAAATCTGAATTACCAAATGTTAAAAATGGAATTGTTTCTAACTCATTGAGTATATATTCTTGCGATTCTTCGGTTAACTGAAGCAATGCAATATCTCTATCTGGGCATTCACCAATCACATGAGCATCAAGAATTTTTTTTCCTAATGATGGAATTTGAATCCAAATTGTTTGAGCATTTCTTACAACATGAGCATTGGTTGCAATTTCACCAGACTCACTTATTAAAAACCCAGAACCACCAGCAGAAAATTGATGCGGAGTTTTATATGGCTGCAAAAGATCCATTTGAACACCTTGAACAAAAATCTGTACAACAGAATCTTTTACCGCATCTTGTACCGGACGCCATAACTGACTTTTACCAACAACTTTTTCTACAATAGATGGCATAGTAATATTTTGCTCTAAATGACCCGAATCAACTTGGACAATAGAAAGAAGTTCCTGAAGATGTTTATGATAAGTAAATAATTTATACGAAACCGCAAAAAATACTGTTGAGAACGTAATAAACCCAACAGTTAAAAAAAACTTTTTTGTATTCATATTTGTTTCTTTCGGAATAATTATTTTAAAAAATAAACATCTTGAATAAGTTTATCACAAGACAAGATTAACACCAAAACAGCCACCAACCTTAACAATAAGCATATAAATATGGTTTGCAAAAAATATCAGAACTCCCTACCCTAAAAAGAATCGTTCGATTTAACTATGGTAAGGAGTTCTTTTTCATGAGTTCAGCGCAAAAAAATGTTGTCACATTAGACAAACTTGTTTCATTATGCAAACGTCGAGGCTTTGTTTATCAATCAGCCGATATTTATGGTGGCCTTAATGGCGTATATGATTTTGGACATCTTGGCGCCCTTCTTAAAAAAAATATTCGCGCTTTATGGACAGATTCAATCAATCAACATGGATCAATAGTCATGCTTGAAGGTGCACTTTTAGGTCCTGAACCTGTCTGGGAAGCTTCTGGTCATGTCAAAAATTTTCATGATCCTATGATTGATTGTTTAACCTGCAAAAAAAGATTTAGAGCTGACGATATTAATATAGAAAAAGGTTGTCCTAGTTGTGGTAACAAAAGCTGGACCGATGTGCGACAATTTAACATGATGTTCAAAACACAACTTGGTGCATCATCACAAAGCAGCTCTCAAGCTTACTTACGCCCTGAAACAGCACAATCAATTTTTATTAATTTTAAAAATGTTTTAACAACAAGTCGGGTTAAAATTCCATTTGGAATAGCACAAATAGGAAAAGCTTTTCGAAACGAAATTACTCCAAAACAATTTTTATTTAGAATGCGTGAATTTGAACAAATGGAAGTTGAATGGTTTTGCAAAGGAGATCAAACAGAATCTGCCCTGCAATCATGGAAAAAAGCACGCATGGTATTTTATAAACAACTAAAAATAAACCAAACAAAACTACGCTTGCGTGACCATGGACCAAATGAGCTTGCACACTACTCAACCGCTTGTGTTGATGTTGAATACGAATTCCCATTTGGCTGGAAAGAACTAGAAGGCATAGCTCATCGTGGCAACTACGATTTAACACAACACTCAAAACATTCAGGAAAAGACCTAAGCGTTTTTGATGACGCAAAAAAAGAATCTTATGTTCCTCATGTTATTGAATGCTCCGTTGGCGTTGATCGTCTTTTTTTAACACTCCTTTTTGATGCTTACACAGAAGATGTCGTCGGGGGCGAAGCGCGAACCGTTTTAAAATTTGCACCAGCAGTAGCGCCAATTAAAGCCGCATTTCTTCCTCTTACCAAAAAACAAACTGAACAAACAAAAGCAATTTTTGACCGTATTAAACAATCAACAAAATTAGATTTACAACTTGATGTTTCTGGTTCAATTGGTAAACGATATCGACGACAAGATGAAATTGGAACTCCTCTTTGTTTCACCTACGACTTTGATAGCGACGATGATAAAAAAGTAACAGTACGAGATAGAGATACAACAGAACAAAAACGAATTTCTATCGATAGTATTGAAGCGTACTTGTTGGAGCAACTAGGAAAGTAATAACAACATGTTAAAACGATTGTATGACTGGATGGGCAAAAAAGTTCATTCTCCCTATGCAACTCCTTTCCTTGGTATGCTTTTTTTTATTGAGGCAATTTTTTTTCTTCCAGTTGATCCACTTTTAATGCTGTATTGCCTTGAAAAGCCCCAAAAATCTTTATGGTATGCAGCTGTTGCAACTATTTGCTCTGTTCTTGGAGGAATTACTGCTTATACAATAGGCTTATTTTTATGGAACACCGTCGGACCACAAATTTTACAGACTAAAATTGTTTCATCTATTATTTCTGAGCAAACATTTTCTTATTTATCACAACTTTATAATCAATATGCACATTGGGCAATTTTAGTTGCTGGTTTTTCACCAATTCCCTACAAGGCAGCAACATTAAGTGCCGGTTTTTGCGGAGTTGCATTTGCACCATTTGTTATATTTTCTGCTCTTTCTCGTGGCGCACGTTTTTTTCTTGTTGCTGCTATACTCAAAGTCTGCGGAGGCCAAATAAAACAATTTATTGACCGCTATTTTAACCTCCTAGTAACCTTAACGTTAATCGTTATCGGTTTAGCATTTTGGTTTATAAAAAGGTAAAAAATAAAAAGGCTTTTGTTATGACGTTAAAAATACTTGCAACTATGTCACCAAGTAGAATCATTATATTTTCTGCTATTATTACCATTACTGTAGGAGCAATCCTTCTTTCACTTCCTATTTCTCACATTAATCCCATTAATTTTATTGATGTATTTTTTACCACAATATCTGCAATTACTGCAACCGGGCTGGCAACAGTAAGCTTGCATAATTTTACAACCTTTGGCATTTCTATAATTACTATTCTTATGCAAATTGGTGCGCTTGGAATTATTATTTTAACACTCTTTATTGCCAACGTTTTTTTTAATCCTGACAGAACAACTAAACAAGTAGCATCAGAACTTCTTGGAATTAAAAGAAAACGAGACACTCGTAAAATGTTACTGTTTGTCGTTCTGTTGACACTCGTAGTTGAATTTATTGGAGCACTCTTACTTTTTTCTCACATTAGTCAAAACATGCCTTCTGGCAAAGCTTTTTTTTCTTCATTTTTTCATTCAATATCAGCATTTACCAATACAGGATTTTCTTTAAATGCAACGAGCATAGAACCATATAGCAAAAGCCCTATTGCTTTACTTACACTTTCTACCCTTATGTTATTTGGTGCTATTGGATTTACAACCCTTAAAGAGGGTTTTATGTATATTTCTAATTTTATAAGAAATATTAATTATAGATTTTCTTTAAGTAGTAGAATTATTTGGAGAACAACATTCCTTCTTATTGCCTTTGCATTTTTACTTTTTTTATCAATAGAATATAAACATGCTTTTGCACATATGGATGGTGCTACTTCAGCTTTAAATGCTCTTTTTATGGTTGTTAGCAGTATGGGAACAGGTCTGCAAACAGTAGCTACAAATACATTAACAACACCTACCTTATTACTAATAATGATTATCGCTTACATTGGAGGATCTCCTGGTTCTGCCGGTAGTGGTATTAAAACAACAACGTTTGCTATTCTTTTTTCTGCTCTTCGTTCTGTTGTTCGAGGAAAAGATCATGTTATTTTACGTGGAAAAAGAATTGATACAGCTCAAGTAAGTAAAGCAATTGCAATGATTGCACTCAGCATTCCATTTATTATTGGTATTTCTTTTTGTCTTTTACTGACAAACTCTCATTTCACATTACTTGATAGCATGTTTGAAACTGTTTCGAGTTTTGCAAACATGGGACTTTCAACCGGAATAACAACACAACTAACAACAATTGGAAAACTTTTAATTTGTCTTTCTATGCTTGCTGGTCGAGTTGGACTCTTCACGCTTATTTTTGCATTAAAACCAAATGATACAGCAAAGGGCAAAAGCCCTTCCAAAAAGGAAAAAGTTACGATACTCTAAAAGCAAGGATGGGAAAAAATTATGGGAATTAAAAAATTATCACACTTTTTACCAGGTAGAACAATTTTACTTGGTCTTTTTGCCACTATAACAATTGGAACTGTCCTTTTGGCACTTCCAATGTCACGCACGGTTGATATACCACTGCTGGATCTTTTTTTTACATCAGCATCTGTCACCTGTGTTACTGGTCTTTTTACTGTTCCGTTGAGTGATTTTACGATGTTTGGACAAGGCGTTTTAATGTTGCTCGTACAAATTGGTGGTATCAGTTTAATTACTATGATGCTTTTTGCTATTGCCGTTTTTGCACAAATGGGCTTAACTGCTCAAATTATGGCTGGCCGATTACTAGAAATGGAAACCTGGAAAGATATCAAAAAAATTCTTTATTTTATAATTGGTATCACCGTAACTGCAGAAACCATTGGAGCGTTAACACTTTTTCAAGTTTTCAAACATGACTATCCAACAGGCAAAGCAGTTTTTTATTCTATTTTTCATTCCATTGCATCCTTTTGTAATGCTCCTGGAATTTCTGTTTTCCCTGGAGGCGTTGCAAAGTATGGACACAGTAACTATTTAATTTTAATCACAACAACAATTTTAGTTTTTAGTGGCGGCCTTGGATTTATTACTTGGCGAGAAATTATGCAATACTGCATTGCTCGCTATAAAGGCAAACGTCATCAAGTATCACTTCATAGCAAAATTGTTATTTTCGGAACTCTTTCACTACTCAGCATTTACTCAATTATTATTTTTATTTTAGAACGCGGACATGCCTTTGCAAAAATGAGCACTCCGCTTGCTGTCGTCAATACAGCCTTAACAGCTGTAGCTTCTAGAAGCTCTGGTGTTTTGGGTGTTGATCTTATGGACTTTCAGGTAGCTACCATATTTGTAATCATGATGATTGCCTTTATTGGGTCTGCTCCTGGCTCTGCTGGTAGTGGAATAAAAATTTCTACCTTTTTTGTTTTATTAGCAACCGCACGGGCAGCTATTACCGGAAAAAACTCTGTCGAAATGTTTGGCCGCAGGATTGCAACAGACCAAATATTCAAAGCGGTTGCAGTTGTTGCTGCAGGTATTTTTTGGGTAACACTTACAACTTTTTGTTTAGTCATAACAGAAAAAAACTGGCAATTTTTAGATGCACTATTTGAATCTGTTTCTGCATTTGCAAACCTAGGATTAACAACAGGTATAACCCCAGACCTTTCAACAACAGGGAAATTATTTATAATTCTTAATATGATGATGGGACGAGTTGGAGCCCTTACGCTTATTTTTGCACTTAAAAAACCGAAAAATGAAAAAACTGATATCTCATATCCAAAAGAACGAATAATGCTTGGTTAAGGAATAATAATTATGAAATTTTGTGTTATAGGACTAGGAAGACTAGGAAGACGAGTTGCTACCGGTCTGACTGAAAACGGGATGGAAGTACTTGCAATCGATAGTGATGAATCAATTGTTGCCTCTATTCGCGACGAAGTTACTCAAGCAGTATGTATGCGTGTTACCGATGATGAATCTTTACGATCTATTGGCATAGAAGAAATTTCAACGGTCATAGTTGCAACAGGAGAAAACTTTTCCCAATCTATTTTAATTACTGCTTTGTTAAAAAAAATGAAAGTCCCTCGTGTTATTGCTCGCGCTGTTAACAGCATTCACAAAGATATTTTAACTTTACTTGGAGCTGATAGAATTATTCTTCCAGAGCAAGAAGTTGGAACCCGTCTGGCAGACACACTCAGCTATCCATTTACCGACTTTGTTCGCTTAGCTACAAATTTTTCTATCAGTCAAATGGTTGCTCCACAAAAATTTGTAGGTAAAACACCCCGGGAACTTAATCTTTTTGAAAAATATAATGTAAATTTTATTGGCATCAAAGAAGATGAAACAAAAGTAACAAGAGATTTGGATTACACTATCGCAGAAGATGACAAAATTATTTTTTCTGGCGAAAATAAATACTTAGAAAAAATCGCAAAACTTTAAAAACTATTATTTAGTTTAAAAAAAGAGGCGCCGCACAGTTTTGTGCGGCGCCTCTTTTTTTAATTTGTTTTTCAGAACAATGAATCTATACAGATTCAATTCTCACAACAGTCAATGACTGACGGTGTCCTTTTTTAACGCGAACTTTTTTACGGCGTTTAAATTTAAACACAATAAGCTTTGGTCCACGCATTTGTTTGACAATAGATGCTTGAATGTTTGATTCTAGATGCGGTCTGCCAATTTCTAAACCTTCAGCAGTTTTACGCAAAAGAACATCTTTAAATTCAATTTTTTTTCCTGGCTCGCCTTCAATTTTTTCTATAGCAATTGTTTTGCCTTCAATTGCTTGATATTGCTTGCCGCCAGTTTGAAAAATAGCATACTTGTCAAATGTTTCTGTATTTTGTGCCATCAGAAATAACCTTATTGATAAAAAATAGTCTAAGAACCTTATTTATAGCTTTAATTGTACCACAGCCTTTCAATCCGGTCCAGACCCCTACTTAAGATCCCACAACAAATCAAATGCTTTTTTTGGGGAAAGATCGTCATAGTCGATATTTTTAATTTTTTTAAGTACACAATCTTGCGTATAAACAACCTTTTTTAAACGATCAATTTCAACTTGCATTTCCCTGTTTTTAGAAAAATCAATAACTGCAGGCTCAATCGTTATATCTTTTTTTCCATTCTTTAAGCTTTTTTGAGTTATAATCAGTTCATGAAGGATAGCATCTGCCCGAGCAACAAGCTCATGAGGCAATTGCGCCAATTTTGCAACTTCCAAGCCAAATGATCCATCTGCAACACCTTGAACCATAGTATATAAAAATAAAATGCCTTGATTTGTTTTATTACTTGCAGCATAATAACTTGCTATACCATCAAATCGATCTTTTAAAGAAGTTAGCTCATGATAATGAGTAGCAAATAAACAACGAGATTGCACAACAGAAAAAAGATACTCTACAACCGCTTGTGCTATTGCAAGTCCATCAAAAGTACTTGTACCCCTTCCAACTTCATCAAGAATAACCAAACTACGTCGTGTAGCATGTTTACAAATAAGAGCGGTTTCTTCCATCTCAACCAAAAAGGTACTTTTTCCTTCCGCTAAATTATCTCCAGAACCAATTCGTGTAAAAATTCGATCCAGCAATGGTAAATCTGCCGATTGAGCAGGAATAAACGAACCACATTGCGCCATAATACAAATAAGTGCAACCTGACGAAGATAGGTAGATTTACCACCCATATTTGGCCCGGTAATAATCCATAATGATTGACTATCAATAAGATCTGTATTATTTGAAATAAAATGAGACTCTAGTGTTTGCTCTACAATAGGATGTCGCCCTTGTTTAATGATGATATCCCGTTTTTCATGGAATGTTGGACGAACATACCCCGAATCATAAGCTATGCAAGCAAAAGCATGAAGTGCATCACAATGAGCAAGCGCATGAGCAGATTTACGTAAAAAATTTACTTGTTGCAAAACAGATTGTTTTACTCGTTCAAAAATTTCTTTTTCTACCGCAATAATATCGTTGTTTGCCGTAAAAATTTCGTGCTGTAATACTCGCAACTCATCAGTTGTATAACGTTCTCTTCCAACAAGTGTTTGTTGCCGTTTATATCGCTCAGGGACCAAATGAACATTTGGTTTTGTAACTTCAATATAATATCCATGCACCCTATTATATCGAATCTTTAATGATGTAATACCTGTTGAAGCTCGCTCTTGTTGTTCAAGTTTCACTATTTGTTTATTACTATTTCCAACTAGATCCCGCAACCTATCAAGCCGCGGATCAAATCCTTTTTTAATAATCCAGTCACTAGAAAAATCATCATTCAAAGAAATATCAAGCAACTTATGCAAATCATCAAAACTGCCCAATCGTTGAACAATAATATGTAATAACACAACGTCACTTTTACTACTCAGCAACAAAGAAAGCTGCGGAATAATAACAAGCGTACGCTTTAAACCTAAATAATCTTGCAATGTTCCTCGACCAAGAGCTATTCGACCAACAATTCGCTCAAAATCTCCAATTCGAGCAAGTAACATTTGAGTTTGTTGATTTAAAGAAACACTTTTCACCAAAGCTTCTACGGCATCAAAACGTTGCTCTATTGCCGTTTTTTTTACCAACGGTCGAGCGATCCATTTTTTAACCATTCGAGAACCCATTGATGTAGCAGCTCTATCCAAAATTGAAAATAAACTATTTTTTCTACTTCCATCTTGATTATTTTTTATAAGTTCCAAATTTTTTTGTGTTGCAGAATCTAATATTAAAAAATCATCTGGCTGATAAAAATGAAGAGCCGTAAACTGATCCAAGGCTGATTGCTGATTTTTTTTTACATAACAATAAAAATTATGAAGAGCATATTTCAGTGAATCATTATCATTAACATTTTTAAGCATTGATGATGAAAACTGTTTTTTCAACCAAGAATTTACATCATCAACTTCTTGAGTATTTTCAACATCTACATGTTGTGTAGAAACAAAATAACCACATTTTTTAAAATGAGATTGAAACTGTTTTGCCAATGA
>DAOVGZ010000106.1 GCA_030672115.1 bacterium
AACGTGCACACAAACGTTTTATTTCTCGCACAGATAAAATAGAATCTATATTTGATGGAGCAAGTCCTTTTTTTGGCAACTCCGATGGAATATTGTCATATCCAAAAAATCTTCCTAACTCTTCTACAATATCTTCTGGAATTGTTACATCTTTGGTGCTACGGAATGTAGGAACAGTAATTTGATACATATCAGCTTTTTTTTCAACCTTACATTCTATTTTTTCTAAGGTTTTAATTATAAAGTCTGAATCTATTTGAACCCCAAGACGCTTACAAATAAAATCATACCCGATATCAATAATATGTTCTTTTGATTTTTTCCCAAGAGAAACAATAGTATCAGCAGCTTTATACTGGATCCCTTGAACATCAAGCAAATACACAAAGCGAGAAATTGCGTCAATATTTTGATTTGGATCTAATGTTTTTTCAAAACGAGCAGAAGCTTCTGTTCTTACTTTAAAACGTATTGCTGATTTTCTAATTGTCGTTGCATCAAAATTTGCTGATTCTAATAACAATGATGTTGTTCCATCAGAAATACCACTTTTTTTGCCACCCATAATACCGGCCAATGAAATCGGTATTTTTCCATCAGTAATAACATAATCTTCATTAGTTAATTTCAATTTTTTGTCATCAAGCAGCGTAAGCACTTCACCCTTTTTTGCCAAACGCGCGTCTATCAATGGCACCTGTTTTGCATCAAAAGCATGCATAGGCTGACTAATATCAAGCATTACATAATTAGTTACATCAACAAGCATAGAAATTGGTCTGTTACCTGTAACGGCTAAACGATACGCCATATGCAATGAAGATGGACGATTTTCAATCGACTCTACAAAAAAAGCTGCAAAACGTTTTCCAACCTTTTGATCTTTTAACGTAATTGCAATAGGACAATATTGTGATGCAGGAGCAAATTCGTCATAATTTTTTATTTTTTTTTCGACACTTAATTTCTCAAAAGGAATTAAAGGAAGATCAAACATAGCAGCTATTTCACGCGCAAAACCACGATGGCCCCACATGTCTGGTCGATGAGTAATTGATTTATTATCAACTTCTAAAATATAGTCATCAAAAAAAACTTGTTTTTTCCAAGCTCCCGATTGCAATGATTCTTCTATCGTTAATGCAGGAATAAAACCATCTTTTTCGCAATGAAAATCAGAAAGAGTTGCCCATACATATTGATCGTTTACTTTTTTCACTAAAAAAACATCTGATTTCTTTTGATCATCACGGACAGTAAGTATAATTTCTTTATTCCACTCAGAACTAAAAACAGTAATATTTTTATCGTTAATTTTTTTAACAGAAACAAGACTAAACATATCAAGATTCAAGCTTACGCTATAAAATCCTTCAATTTCAGCCGTTGTCTTATTAAACGCATTAACAAGATCATTTATGTTAATTTTTTTATAATCCGCATCAATATGATCAAAAATCCAGGCAACCGATATCTTCATTGTTCAAACACCCTAAAGATAAAAAAAATAGATACAACAGTATCTACTTATATTACTATAAAAACGAAAAAAATCTCCTTTTACCAAAGAAAAGCAACCGTTATTGCATCGTGAACAAACAAATATGTATCATCAATCGTACTGATTTAATACATATAACTTCCCAAAAAAGGATTCGTGAATGAACAAAAAATTATTATTTATATTAATATTTGTTGGAATGATATCTTGCCAATTAATCCACCCTTACAGCTCATGCGGCCAAAGAAGAAAAAAAAGAGATACTCGCCTTAAAAAACGTCGCCAAACAGTTGTCAAAAAAGAAAAAATAGAAACAAAAAAAGAACCAACTCAAAAAAACGAAAAAAAATAATTTTTTTATAAAAAAGAGCGGCTACACATTTTAATGTATAGCCGCTCTTTTTTTGAAACTTTAAATATAATT
>DAOVGZ010000084.1 GCA_030672115.1 bacterium
AAAAACATCCTGACAAAGAAAAAAAGGATAAGCCTTTCGTATGAAATATTTTTACGATCAACCTATTTGCAGCTCATTCTCTCTTTATTAATTCTTGCCGCCGGGTTAACCATATTTTTTACTAAAATATCATTGTATTATTTAGCTTTACCCGCTCTTATAATTCTCCCCTACGTTAAAATAAAAAAAATCGGGCTTCGGAGTTTTTGTATTATTTCACGTCAATTTATTGAACAAAATTTCAGCAGATATAATTTACAAAAAAAAACACTTTTTCAAATCAGCGAAATTTATGCAAAAAAATATTGCATAATATCAATTGTCGACGTCATAAATAAAAACATAACAATACGCACGACGACTTTTATCATTACATTTGTTTTTTTTGTCTTCATTTATCCTACTAATTTTGCAACAACAATGCTGGCGATCACAACACTTCAGTTTGGCCTGAAGATCTATTTTGACACTTTGCCTCCATTATTATTCATTTTAAAACAAAATATGAAGCGTTAAGGCAACAAACAAAAAAACATTGCCTAATTTTGTAGTAGTTAGAAAAAAAACAAGCACCACCGGATAGTACGCGCACGCAATTAATTTTTCACTTAATTTTATATGCCTGAAAACTAACTTATCCATGGAATAGTTGCTCCAGTTTAAATTTATCAATCTGTCTTCTTTTAACATCTCTATATAAAAGTTTGATCCAGGCAAAGGCGTTAACAAAGATATTGATGCAAGGCTTGGCCTGAGCTTGAAACAAAATTTCCATAATTCCCATAGGCTGTTATACGTATCTGATTCAAATCCTAAAATAAACTGTGCTTTTATTCCAAGTCCTTTTCGTTTTATTTTTCTACTCAGGCTAATATATTCACTGGACAAGGAATATTTACCACGCTTCTTTCTTTCAGGTGACGAATCGAAAATCTCATATCCAATTAATATTTGCAAACATCCGCTTTTTTTCATCAAATCCAGACATTTTTCATCTTTTGCAATATCCAGAGTACATGGCGCTATCCATTTTATTTTGAGCTTCTTTAATGCTTCAAATAATCTATGCGCATAATCAGGGTCACTAAAAATATTATTATCAAGAAAAGATATCACTGGTATTTTTTTCCTGATCTTTTTCACCATCTGTACTATGTTTTCAACTGGCCTATGGCGAATTTTTTTAAAACTTAAACCCGGATTAACACAAAAATCACAATTATATTTACATCCTCTCGTTGTCTCTAAATAAATTTTTGGCTGCTGCTCTAAAGTCTTTAATATGAAATCATCTGTTTTAGAACAAAATTTTTCCAAAGGATACCCTTCATATTTTTTTTGAAGCGTTCCTTTTTCGTAATCCTGTATGATTTTAGGCCATATTCCTTCTGCCTCTCCAATAAGAACACTATCACAAAACTCCAGGGCTTCTTCGCTCAAAAAATTGACATGAGGGCCGCCCATGATAACAGTAGAACCTTTTTCTTTAAATTTTTTTGCTATTTTATATGCTATATAGCTGTTTGCCGTGTAGCTTGTTATTGCAACCAGCTTGCCGGGCTTGTAGTCTTCTTCAAAAAAAGTGTGCTGATTAAATTCAGTAATTTTGTAACAAGAAGGCGTTAGCGCTCTTAATACCAAAAAAAATGGCGGATAGTATCTGGCGACCAGCTTGCCCAAAAAACCAACAACTCCTTTACCATTTGGATTTATTAAATATAATTCTTTTGTATGCGCAGGGAGGCAATCGTCTTTTTTGTAAGGCGACACAACAAGAAAGGCTATGTAAAAAAATAAATAAAACTGAAGATATCTTGATGCGAACAGCGTGATTCTTTCGACTTCAAGTAACGGAAAATTAAAAAATTGGGGAATGTAGAAAAAAAGCATGTCCAGAGAATAAAGAATGCAAATCAACAGCAATGAAGTTACTGACGCAGGCACTGGTTTAATACGAATCTTATTCGGCTTAAGATGTTTTATGTAAAGAATAATAATCGCGATTAAAGGATAAAATAAAATCTGAAAATGATTCTTAACCTGTAAAAGATCTATGGTAGAAAAAAAAGTTGAATATGTTGAAAGACCTGCGTGCATTATCACTGTTAGCAATACTGAAACAACATAAATCCAATAAAATTTTTTGCAATTATCAACAACTCTCTTAAAGGTTAGTTGAAAATGGCTTTCCAGAAGAATATCAAGGCATACTCCATACACGCCTGCATATAAAAAAACTTTTAATACTAAAAAAAACGGAGACAAAAAAAGGCCTAACCCAAACATGCCTGCTTTAGCATAAACAACATCCAGCATATACGTTGCAAACACTAAAACAAATGCTCTGTTTGTAAGACGAAATACCTGTTTACAATAAATATTCATATATTATTATAATGTTAATATGAAAAATAAAAAAATCATTATTACTTTAGCTGTTGTTCTTCTAACTGTTAATTTTCTGTTACGCCCATTCCTTCATAAGAAAGAATCCACTAAAATTGTTGAAAAAATCTTATCCCTATGGGAAGCAGGGAATGTTGCCGACACGTTTGATTATTGGCAGGACATTAAAAAAACTCCGCCTGTTTCCTCTCTTTATTCTTACAAAATAATTAATAATGTTTTCGATAAAAAAGACGGCCGTTATCATGCAAAAATTATTGTTGAAATTGATTTTGACAGCAATATTCTTACGTCGGGTGAATGGATTTTTGAGTTAAGCTACACTAAGCTTGGCTGGAAAGTAATAAAATTTTATCAAATTTTGGGACAGACACCTTTTACACAGGGATAATTCAAAAGGTGTCTGTCCCAAAATTAAATCACAATTCTTGCATCAACCGCAAAACTGCCTTCATCGTTTGAAATCAAAGGATTAATGTCAATTTCTTTAACCAAAGGTGCAAGTTTTTGGATGGCACACAATGTTTTTATTATCGACTCCTTATGCGCCCTCATCCCTCTAAATCCACTAAGAACTTTCTGCCC
>DAOVGZ010000098.1 GCA_030672115.1 bacterium
AGCGAAATTTTTTTAGTAAACTAGTAATAAATAAAAATATAATAACGGCTCAAAATATAAATGGAATTTTATGACTTTTTCTAAACAAACAATCTTCTTAGCTCTCCTGCTCGCAACATTTCAAGCACAAAATATGTCCGCCAATTTTTTTAGTTTGATTAAAAATATATTTAGCTTTTCTCAAGCTGACTCATTATATGAAAAACCAGACAATGTTATTCTATCTGACTTATTAGAAGAAAACTTCTTAAAAGAAGAAACTGAAAAAAGAAACGCTGCTGCTACTGCTGCTACTTATGAAAAAATAGAAACAAAAATTAACAATGAAATTGATTTAAAAGAAAAACAACTTAAAAAGCAATATTCCGAAGTAAAAGCTGATTACGAAGGTTTTTACAAAGATAAATATTTTTTTCCAAGAAGTGTTTGGTTCTTTGTGAGAAATGACACCAATAAAAAGTATCATTTAGACAAATGGAACATATCTCAAAATCATTTAAATGATCTTAAAAAACTCGATAATAATTCTGACATTTAAAATATTCTAATAAAGAGGGCCGAATTAATTCGGCCCTCTTTATTTACATTCTTTTTCTTTTTACTTTTTAATAAAAAAATGTTTTTTTAAATGGCGCAACTCTGCAATTGATTCTTCTATATCTGCAAGCGCACGATGCGTATCTTTTTTCTTAAATTCTGCATGCGGATGATGTGGATACCAACGCGCGACAACCTCTTTAATTGCTGTTACATCAAGAACTCGATAATAACAATGATCAACAATACTCGGCATATAACGATACAAAAAGTTGCGATCTTGCCATATCGAGTTACCTGCTAGCAGTGCTGTATTTTCATCACAATATTTTAAAATACATGCCATTGTTTGCTGCTCTGCGTTTTTGATAGAAACTTTTGAACTTTTAACCGCATCGAGCAAGCCTGAATTTGTATGCATTTTTTTTACATGATCATTCATGTTTGCAAGCACTGAATCTGGTTGATGAATAATAATCTCTGGTCCATGCTCCAAAACATTAAGTTGGCTATCGGTAATGATAGTAGCAATTTCTAAAATAACATCTGACTCTGGTCGCAACCCTGTCATTTCTAAATCAACCCAAATTAAATTTTTTGTTCTATCCATTTTATAATCCTTAATTTTCGTTATCCTTATAATCATTAAATAAACGTACCAAAAAAAAACCTGGAAAGAAAAATGGTTCCAAAAACAAAAATCATTTCTGCCCCAAAAAACAATAAATTGCGTGTTGGTGTTTTCATGGGTGGAAAATCTATCGAAAGAGAAGTGTCTTTCAATTCAGGCAGAACAGTATGCGATCATTTGGACAGCACTCGGTACGAAGTTATTCCATTATTTCAAAAAAAAAATGGCACAATTTTCCTTCTTCCTTGGAAATTTTTACACCGTGGTAAAACGAACGATTTTGAACATCGGCTCGAAAAAGAAGCAGAACAAATAACCTGGGATGATTTAAAAACAACAATAGATTTTATTTTTTTGGCTATGCATGGACGATACGCAGAAGATGGAACCATTCAAGGTTTTTTAGAAGTTCTTGGCATTCCGTATCTTGGTTCAAAAGTTTTTGCTAGTGCGCTTAGTATGAATAAAGTGATACAAAAAAATATTCTACATGCACATAATATTGAAACACCTAAAGGAATAGCACTTTCTCCTCATCAAATAAAAAACTTTGAAACCAATAAAAAAAATATCCTTTTACAACTTAAAAACCTAAATGTACAACCACCTTATATTGTTAAACCTAGCAATGAAGGCTCTAGCATGGGTGTTGAAATTGTAAAAACAAATAAAAATCTTAAAGCTGCAATCAAAAGAGCTTCAACTATTAGCCCCGGACTAGAACAATCGGTACTTATCGAAGAAAAAATTGAAGGAATGGAATTTTCTTGCATAACTATTACTGATTACAAAACCGGAAAAATAATCCCTCTACCTCCAACAGAAATTGTCATAGAAGAAAACAGTAATCTTTATGATTATGAACAAAAATATATGCCTGGACGAGGATATGAATTTACACCTCCTCGCTGCACAACAACATTGGCACGAAAAATGCAAAAAGAATGTGTTAAGGTTGCCAAAGCACTAAATATGCACAATAGCTCACGCACTGATGGTTTTGTAAAAAAAGATGGCAGCATTGTAATTGTTGATCCAAATACTCTTACTGGAATGGCACCCTCTAGCTTTTTCTTCCGCGAAGCGGCTCATATTGGTATGAGTCATACTCATTTA
>DAOVGZ010000007.1 GCA_030672115.1 bacterium
TGATTTATTCATAATTTATCTTTATTAAAAAAACTACCCAATTACAGCAATAGTAGACAGAAAAACAATTGAAAAAACTCTTGTTTAAATATCAATAAAAGCCTACCTACTATTCTATTCATATTTTATCTTTTTATTTCAGCAAATATAATTCTATTAAACTAGACCTGTAAAGGTTCCTACCGCTATTGCTGTGCCAATAGTTACCGCATGTACCACAGGCAAAACTACCGGAGCAATAGTTTTTGCCAAAGCACCCGCAAAAAGAAATCCCGCACCAGGTCCTCCAACAATTGCAGCCGGAATAGACGCGATTATAACTCCTGCGCCAACAACTGCAAAAGCAACAAATCTGCCTGTCCAAGCACCAACGGCTGCTCCTATAAGCCCACCGCCCTTAATGAGGTTTTTTGCTTGAAGTGAAAACTCTCCATTATCCATTTGGCTTATGCAGATGTAACCGGTAACCAAAAACTCTTGCAAGTCTTCACTTGAAATATTTTGTAGTGAAAGGTCAATCCAGCATTTTTCAACCGAAAAAATTTCATTATTTTGTGAAACATGAAAACCATCTTCATCATGGAAAAGAACAACACCTTTCATAGACGATGGAACTGAAATAAATGGACTTTTAATTTCGATTGTCTTAGCAACAGATGAACCAAAAATAGTAAATAGAAAAGAAAAAAGAATAGCTTTAAGTGCACGACTGGTTGTCATGATATTTGCCCTAGCATGGTTAGATATTTAAAACACATCAATCGCCAAACAATTCGACGATCAAAAAACAGACGACTAAACCCTGCTTAAGTTATAATCGTGTTGATCAACGGCAAGTATCATAACCCAGAAAACCATGAAGCGTCAACAAGCAAATGTAAAAAATAAGCTTATTTTAATTTGAAAACATCTGCGTTAATATTTTTTAGCATATAAAAAAAAACGAGGTGAGAAAGGAAAATTTTGATTATGTTTCAAGGCAAAACTCGCTTGTTTTTGTGCGATGCGACAGCTTAGTTTAGACACGTAAGCATCATCACATAAATACCACTGCCCTGAAGAAAATTCCTTTACAAAAGCAACAAAATGACCCATTTGTTTGGTCCCTTCATGTAGTACGATACCAATAAGTTCGTATCCAGAAAAGTTCGATTGATTTGAGTTAGAACTACTCATTAAAGCTGAACTATTTTCACCACATATTTGCTCACAATCCACAAGTAGATATGGCGGATAATTATTTAATTTCAATTCCTTCTTTGCTGTTACATAAGAACATGAACAATGAGAGCAAAAAATCCCATCAATGGTTTTTGGTTGAAAAGCGTCTAGCGGCAGATCAGAAATGATTTGATTTGCAGATCTCAAAACCTTGCTACATTGGGTACAACTAATTGTGGTATTAAGAGAAAAACAAAACAGAGATTGAAGTGCCGGAATATCGTCAATGAGTCTAATAAGAAAATCGAGAGCGTCCTCTTGCTGCTTATCCTGATTATTAAACAAGCGTTCGTTTACTTGTTCAAATAGCTCAGTAATCCTAATCAAGACCGCTTCATTGTCATTTCTTTTGGTAGCCTCAACAACTTCTTTGCATTGACACAAAAAAGACACATCTTGTTTGTCATTTATCGTTGATTTTATAAGATGCGCAACTTCTGGAATACGAAAAAGACATTGCAGGGATGCGTTCATATAGCAGCTGTTGCCAACATTGGGTAAGCCACCAACAGGAATACAAAAGCTTTTTTGGTTAGCGATCAAAGAGCACGCAAAACCAATTACCAACAAAAACAAAATTTTTTTCATGCATTTATCCATATACGCTTAGAGTAGTAAAAAAAGTTACAAGCGTGCGCCATAACTTTCAAGTAGTTCTGTCATTTCAATATTGCCTTTTTCAATTACTTACAAAAATAACAAACTTATCCCACAAACCATCAAAAAGCTGCAAAAAAAAAGCTTTATGCTAAAAAAATAAAATACTAACCGCCTACTAGATTTCCACAAAAATATGCGGCTTCACTCTTAGCCAAACATACTGTTTTCTTATTTTCTTTAACACCTACTTGGAGCTTCAGCTTTATCGTATCACCACAATCAAGTTGAATTTGATATTGACTCCCGATTAATACAAGAGTTCCATCATCATTTTTTAGAGAATTTAAATTGTTGGTATCAACACCAACAGTTTCACTAGAAGTTTCAATAATTACTTTAGCCTTTGTTTGATCTTTTATACCACTTAAAAAGATTGACCAATTTATAAAATAGATACCAGCTTTATCGATAGTTATTAATCCATTTTTACTTATCAAATCCGGGCTGATTGATATAAAAGGAACCGTAAAAATACTTCCATCACCTGTTATATTTTTTATAAATTTGGTTTTTTTACAACAAAACACTAAAATTGGGTTTATTATTTTTTCAATTATTCTTTCTTTTGTCTTATCTGAAATACTTGAGTTTAAAACAGCTTGAAAACCTTCTAACCTGAAGCTTTTCAACCTATTTATAAAACTTACTATAACTTTTAATATATTTTTTATTTCAGTCTTAAAATTAAAAAGAATTATCAGTATGACTAAGGGCCAAAAAACGTTGCTTATCTGAGAAGCTAAAATTATAAAAATGCGTTCGAAAAAAGACATAGGGCAATTTCCTTATTTTTTAACCAATAAAACTACAAAAAAAAGGCCCTAATAGAGGGGGCAGAGACCTTCTCGTTATTATTGCTGCTGCCACCTTGATCCATAGCACCCAAATTTTGACAACTCATAAAAACAGTAACCAAAACTAATAATAACTTTCTTTTCGACAATAAACTTTTCATAAACCTATCCTATTAAACAAAGATCAAACAGCTCAAAGACACATCAATTAGTCTCTTAACTACTACTCATGATCATTTTTTTATTTTTGAATAGCGTCTACATTTTTTAGTCTCTCAGGAATTGGATCTACTTGGTTGTTACACGTTACAAAAAAATGCCTTAACATTTTCTACTCCCCCATCAATTGACTTGTTTTTAACGTCGACCTATTGATCGGCCGACTAAAAACCATTTTTCAATACTGTGGCTTTTTTTCTCTTTTTTATTTTTTCTTTACATAATTTTGGGTATAAGCAAGCAATAATAAAACCAATTACAACAATTCCCAGAATAATGCCTCCTGCTTGATCCGCTTGAATTCTGCCCATAGTGTATTTGTGATCTTTTTGAAGGAACTCTGTCTCGTATTTATGCTTTTTCTTAAGGATATTTATCTTATCTTCATGATCCTTTTTAAGATCATATATCTCTTTTTCATGATTTTTTTGAATATTCTTCAGAAATTTTATCCTGTTGTTCCGCCGTTCAACTTCTCCTGCTACATATAAAAGATCTATTAACAATTTAAATATGCTAGATTGATGATCCCTGATAAGAAGCTCGTCAATGAACTTTTTGCTACTAATTTTTGAAGTTACTTCTTCAAAATCAAGCCCCTTAAGACTAAGAGAATCTTTTACTGATTTATTTTTTTTCTTGTTTCGACCATTCTTAAAATCTTTTTTTAAAGAATTATTGAATTCTTTATTCTTCTTTTCGTCGTCAAACTTTATAGCGACCAAATTTTGACCACTCACAAAAATAGCAAACAAAACAAACAACAACTTTTTTTTAGAAAGCAGCCTAAAACGTGTCATATTTTTCCACAGGTAATGAAATTAAAATAAATGAACTTTTTATTTCGATTATTTTGGCAAATAGAGGAGCCAAAAACAGTTAAAGAGAAAGGGAGTAGAGTATCTTTAAGTACACGTCTGTTTGTCCTAACATGGTTAGATATTTAAAACACATCAACAATTAAATAATTTGATGGTCAAATAACAAGCGACTAAACCCTGCTTAAGTTGTAGTCATGTTGATCATCGATAAACATTGTATACCAGAAAACCATGAGTCGTCAACAAGAAAAATGTCGAAAGTTAAATCGTATATTTTTGACTAAAATATTACAAAAAAAGCCCCGCTTTTAAAGTGGAGCTTTTTTTTAAATTTGAAAAACCTTTCTTAAAAAAGGCGACCCAAAAGTAGAGGGGCTTGATCAATTATTTCTTAAACCTTTCTATAAAACGTTTTTGCATAAGCATCAAGTATTAACCCGAAAATAAAAAGGCCGCCGCTAAATAAAAAAATTATGGAATCATTTTAAAAATCAAAACAAAATAGCTATTTTTTTGGGCGTTAATCGCTCCTCTGTAAATAGACGATGCAAAGAATATGAACTTTTATAATAAACATGAAAAATCTTTACTTTTGTAATCTTTCAAAATAGAATAAAAAAATAAACAAGCAGCTTTTAACCGCGCAATTTTCTACCTGGAGTACAGCATGAGCAAATCTCGAATTCTATTCATTTCCCTTTTAATTATTCAATTTATTTCGGCACCCTCCCTGTTACAGGCATCAAATAATCCATCAAAAGAAAGCTCTGAAAATACCGATGATCCATTCCGTAAAGCAAGTTATTATAATCCCGCTGCTTGGGGGCGATGGTTTTTTGCCACAGGAGAGTATACTCCTAAAAATCTAAAGCGTTATAATATTAAAAAAAACAATATAAAAATTAATTTTTCCGATACGCATGATAATTATATGAAGAATCATTTTGAAAAAAAAGTGAAAATTCAAGAAAAAGAAATAAAAAACCACTTAAACACAATAAAAAACCACTTAGGCACAATAAAAAACCACTTAGGCACAATAACAAGCAATAATGTCACCATTAAGGCCTATAAAGATAATGAAAAAGAGTTGCTAGATGTTTTAGAAACGAAAAATGTAATAATAAAAAATAAAAACCAAATAATCAAAACAAGTAATACCTGGAAGACTTTTTTTTCTCAGCATTATGGTAAGATTCTGATAGTTAGTGGTACTATAGTTACTGCAGGCCTTCTGTCACTTGTTATTTATAAAATCACTAGAAAAAAAGGTAATAATAAATCAATTTTGGTAAAAAAGACAATTATTCCTCTCTCTAAAAGGCTAAAAAACTCATATAATAATATGAATATGTCTTGTAGAAATATTGACGAAATTTTAATGTTTCATCTTAACACTGAAAAAAACAATCTAATTTTTGAGCACGAAAAAATTAAAGAAAAAATTGGAGTAAAAAAAATAATCGCAACAGATACGATCTCAATAATAGAAAGATCATATAAAGATTTTAATCTGCATTTAGAACAAGCACGTATTATAGGCTATCAAGATAAAACAAATATTTCTCATATGGTTGAAGTGCAGATTTGTTTTCTTCGCGGGGATGATAAAAAGAAAAAAGGAATGATATCAAAAGCCATAAACATAATTCTTCCATTCGCAAACGAAAAGATGAAAGAAAAAACAAAAAAAATCACCAAAGGCTTTAAAAGAGCCTTTCAAAAAAATAAAAAAGATACAAATCGAGAAATAAAAACAGAATCTCTTCTTGTGACCCATAAAGAAATAAATAGACTCATTAAAAGCGTTGCAAAGTATAATGTATTAATTGAAGTCCCCCTTATAAAACTCAAAGCAAAAATCGAAACACTTGTTGAGGAAAAAGATTCACAAAAAATTATGGTTTGTAACCCAGAAACATGGAAGAAAGAAGTTTCTGAATACCACAAAGATTTTTCAGGTGCTGTAAAAAATTGTGGCTTACCAGAAATAATAGGCAAGCAAATTTCAGCTTTTGATGCTCCTTTTAAAAAAGGTACTGATTCAAGATCTATCAAAGAAGAAAATAAATATTATAAAAAAACAACTAAACAAAAATCTAAAACGAAAAAACTTTTTCAAAGCGGAGCTAAGAATCTAGGTAAATTCACCAAAACAATTGTTACTGGTTCTGCAAAAGAATTAGCAAAAGAGTACTATGGAAGATCCTCAAATGAAGAAATAGCTGTAATAGTAGAGTAAAACGCTCTGTAGTATCAATTAAGTCAATAATGCTACTTAATAAGAAATTTTTTTTGAAGATTTTCTTCTATATTGAGGGCAGTTTTTTCGTTAATATTCCCATAAAATACTTTATGGTTTTTCCCTCTTTTAAAAGTTCGTTCATAGCTCTATAGTTTTCTAGTATTTGATCAAATAGAAAAAAATAAGTATTTACTTTTAACGGAACTTTTTGTTTGCATCGCCAGAAGGCCATCCTTCGACAATCTCATAATGAGCGTAGCGTAAGGAGTGCAATGAGCGAAAGCTAGCGTCCCCTCGCGGACTATTTTGCAACTTGCAATTCAAAAAAATTATTTTTTCAAAATCAACAACCAATTACTATTCATTGAATAAAATAAAATCCAATAAAGAAAAAATTTCAAACATTATTGATTTATGATCGCGAGAAGGCAAAAAAATAAAAATATTTCTTTTTTTGCCCTTCGATGTTGCAAGTTGATACTGCAATGAAAATCTATATTCTTTTTTTACAGCAATCTCCAAAATATCTTCATAAGAAGAAAGCTTTTCCATAGCAGGATAAATCTTTCTTTTAGGAATACGACCTATTAAAAGAGGGCTATCACAAAGAGGTTCTGAGCAGTCACTTTCATTAGGGCTATCTTCTTGTCTGTGAGCTGCACGTTTATTTCTGAATTGAATCAAGGATGAAATAGTTAACATTTTATCATCAAGTTTAATTCTACTTTCACCTTTAATTTCCTGCCACCATGAAATAAATAAACTTTTTACCAAGCCTACTTTGACAATATAGGCCATAGCTTCATAGCGAGCATGCTCATAAGTCTCACCTTTTTTAGCCTTTTCTTCAATATTATGATGATTATTATAATGATAATCTAGCGCTTTTATCATTGACAACAATCCTACTAGTTTTTCATCAAACTTAAATTTTTTAAACTCCGAACAAAAAGAACGCAGTCCTATAAGTCTTTGTACAGGACTTTTTATATTGTTAATATCTAGCTTTGTTTTTCTCTGATGTGATGAAAGTTTTATCACCTAAAATATTCTCCTTAAGTAATTATCAACTAAAAACCTGCAAAAAAAAGGCCCCGCTTTTAAGCGGAGCTTCTTTTTTAAATTTGAAATACCAATTTTAGCCTTGGCGCAGTCAAGACTTACCAAAATCGTCTTTTCGCAAACTCTCTTCCAGAACCTGATTTTAGATATTTTTCAAAAGCAGTTGCTTTAAGTTTATCTGAAAAACATAAAAGTAAAACCAATTTCCATGGTCTATGCGGTTTTGTATTAATGGATCCACCAGAATTGTGTGTCTCCAGCCGTTGTTTTATATTGACGGTGTTGCCAATATAAGTTTTAGTTGAATTTTTTATTGATCTAATAAGATAAACGTAATGCATGAAAAAATTTTCTTTTTAACGACCTGCCTTCCCTCCTTCGCTCTTAAACGAGCTCCGGCGCGCAGCCTACACTTTTTTTCTTTTTTAACTTTTTTTGATTTAGAAAATTTATTTCTTTAGAAAAACTGGCCGTGCCAGCCGTAGCTTTAGCGTAGGCTGGCGTCCCCAAGGGGATTCGAACCCCTGTTTTCGCCGTGAAAGGGCGATGTCCTAGACCAGGCTAGACGATAGGGACTACCTGGTGAGCCGCGTTGGGCTCGAACCAACGACCCACAGCTTAAAAGGCTGTTGCTCTACCAACTGAGCTAGCGGCTCACTAACTATCACGATTTTGAAAATGTGATAAGTGATATATTAATAGAATGTATTCATCTGCAACGTTAATGTCAAGAAAATCCTTATTAAATAGTAGAATTTTATTTACATTAAAACTAACTTGATCAGCAAAATATAAATTGAAACTCCTACAATATCCATAAATGTTGCCAAAAATGGACCGGCTGCAAACGCAGGGTCAATATTAAATCTTTTTAACAAAAGAGGCGTTCCACTTCCCAACACAACAGCTAATAAAGCAATCGAGCCAAGAGCTACAGCGACAATCGAACTTTTTAAAACAGAACCAGTTGTAATGTATGCTCTAAAAAATGCAGCTGAACCTAAAATAAGCGCTAATAATATTGCAACTAAAAATTCTCTTTTTAAAAATTTAAAAATGTTTGAACTAGTTAGTTCACCACTACTTATTCCTTGAATAACAAGCGCTGATGTTTGATGACTTGTGTTACCACCTGTACTTATAAGCATTGTTATAAAAGAAAGCAAAATGATACCACCAGTCAGATTACTAATGCCCTGCTCATTGCTATGAATAATTGAACCAGTTACAGATTCTGCAAGCAACAAAACAACTAAAATACTTCCACGACTGATTAAAATTTTATAAACAGGCATTTCTAAGTATGTTCGTTTCATTGGAGCAAGTGCAGCCATTTTTTGCACATCTTCGCTTGCTTCTTCAACCAAAACATCCATTAATGTTTCACTGGGAATCACACCAAGAAAATGATTATCTGCTCCAACAACAGGAACTGTTGTTAAATTATAATGAACCATTCGTTTCGCAATTGATTCTTGATCTTCATAGGCCTGAGCGACCAACTGATTTTTTCTTAAAAATTCTGACAATCTTGTTTTTGGTGTTTGTAAAACAAGATCTTCTAAGTTAATGTGTCCAGCCAATTGTTGATTTTTATTTGTCACATAAATTTGATGGTAAACTTCTTGGTCAGGACGTAAACGTTGTAAAATTTTTATACTCTTTTCTACGGTATAATTTTCCATCAAGGCAAGCACCTCGATGTCCATAATACCTCCGGCAGAATCCGGATCGAATTTAAGCAAAGAAAGAACTTTTTCTCTTGATCGCTTATGAAGCAAATTAAGATATCGTTTAAGTTCTTCATCTGAAAGATAGTCAAACAAATCAGTCAAATCATCTATGCTTAACGCATGCAAAACATCTACCTGATCCAATTCAGTTAAGAATGATAAGCAATAGGCTTTGAGCGTGTCTGAAAGTTCTTCAAAAACATCAAACTTCAATTCTTTTGGAAGCTTAAGAAATACTTTCTGCATACTCAGACGATCAATATTGGTAATAAATTCTGCAATATCGACCGGATGCTGATCAACCAGCTCTAACCAAAGTGATTTTGCAAAAGATGTTTTTCTTTGCAAAACCTCTTGAATATTATCTCTAATAGTTCCAAATATATTTTTATCTTTCATGGGCGTCTCCGAAATACGGCAATTATAGCCTCTCTCCCCTTTAACATACTACTCAATCAAAAAAGACCTGTCCATTTGACTTTAGCTCTACGCATAGTACCATTTTAAGTAAAGGGACTTATTTTAAAGCTTTTTATAAAAATAAACAAACTCCAATACGAACATCCACAAAGCTTGTAATCCATAAATTCTATAAAAAAATAAAAGCCATGAGGATCTAACGTGGAGAATATCACACTCATACCACCAAATTCAACACACAAGTTCACGGTGCCAGAAAGTGATGCCAATAAGCGTTTAGACGTCTATTTAAAGCAATTATTTCCTTCTTACTCCCGAAGCTATTTTCAACAGCTTATTATTAAAAAGCTTGTATCGGTCAACAATAAAATCAAAAATATCAAACCAAAAACAGTCACAAAACATAACGATGTTATTGTTGTAACCTTTCCACCCATAACAACACAACTTCCCAAAAAAAATATTCCAAAAGATCTAGAAGTTGAAATCATTTATCATGACAAACATTTTATGATAATCAACAAACCATCTAATCTCGTTGTACATCCACCAAAAATAACCAGTACAGAAGTAACACTGGTTGACTGGCTTATTCATACGTTTCATGAACTTTCTTCCGTTGGCTTTGCAGATAGACCAGGAATTGTTCATCGTCTAGATAAAGATACATCAGGGCTCATGATTGTTGCATGCAATAATTGTTCACACGCTTTATTAGGTGATCTATTTAGAAATCGAACAATTAAAAAAACCTATCTTGCTATTGTCAAAGGACATCCAGAAAAAGAAGGTATTATAAATTTTTCTATCAAACGTAACCCAATAAAAAGAAACAGCATGGTAGCTGTTAATCCTAACGTAAAAAATGAAAATGGAAAAATAAGAGCTGCATGCACCCACTACAAAGTGTTGGAATATTTTGAAAACAGTTCTTTAGTTCAAGTAGAACCAGTCACAGGAAGAACGCATCAAATTCGTGTTCATTTTTCTGCTCTTGGGCATCCGATTATTGGAGACCATGTTTATGGAGAAACTTCAAAAAAAATAAAAAGACAAGCGCTTCATGCCTATAAACTTTCCTTCAAATTTAATGGCAATCAGTATGATTTTTGCCAAAAACCACCTAAAGACTTTCAATTACTTATTGAAAATTTACGCAATCATTAAACTAAATATTATTCTTGCTTTTTTTACAAAGTCTAATAGCATGATACCGAGCTAAGAGGGAATTGTAGTAATGAAGCACTACACTTAGATCTTTTTGCTAAAAAGCTTCATGATGCCACACCAATGATTTTTGTAGTACTCGGTACTGTTTTGCTTGTCGTTTTGTTTGCGCTTTTTTCGAGCGCCTTTTTTTTTGCCAATTTTTTTTCAGATTTATTAAACAATGTTGTTTCATATTTAATACAGCGTTTTTTTATAACCTCAAATTGTTTTTTATAACAAGAAATAATTTCCAGATCATCCAAAAGAAGAACGTTTTCTTGATTATTTAACCAAGCAGAACGAGTAAAATTAAAAGAACCTGTCCATAAAAGAGATTTATCAAAAATATTTTTTTCAAAAATAACAAATTTGTCATGCATAATATTAGACATATGATTATTTTTTTTTTGCCCTGAATAAATAAAAGACTGCAAGCCCTGCCGGTGCAACATCTTTATTTTTCCATGACGAGAATAACAACATAACTTGTCTGCAACAACTTCAACTAAAACTCCTCGCGCCTTGGCATCAAGCAATGCTTTTGCAACAGCATCATCAGTAAGTAAAAACGCAGCAATGCGTATTGATTTTTGCTCACATGCAATAAGATCAAGTAAAACAGAACGCACATCATCATCAGGAGAAAAAAATGCTTTCATTATTTTTTGTGGCTGAGATGTAAACTTAAGCTTTTTTTTAAGTAATTTCGACCTGCTTTGAACGCGTACATCATCCGATTGAACATCAACAATAAAATTTGTTTTTCCAAAAGATGGAGCTATCTGACAAAAAGAACTAAAAGGTCCAAAAGCACCTACTATAAAAAGTATCCACTGTAAAAAATATACATATTTCATTTCAATCCCCTTTTTTGAATATAAAAATCTTAAAAAAGATTACCAAAAAAGGAGGGTTTTTTAACAGAATTGCCATTTTCTAGGTTTCAAAATCCTTTTTAATAAGCAATATCAAAAAATATGCGCCTGAATAGCATGATTTTATGCTAACTAAAGTAAAAAACAACTTTTACAACTAATATTTTAAAGAGCTGCCAATCAACACTTTGGACAAAAAACCCTTTTAATTAAGGATTTCTCTTGTTTTTCATCATTCAAATCTTTTATAGTTATAACAGAAGCTCAAAGCAATCAGATTAAATAACAGCTTACAAGTTTCGCTTTCACTTTAGAGACATAATAAAGACTTTTTGTTGGTTGGGTATCGGGCAAAAGTGTTTTTAGTATCACATTAACCCTCACTATGAGAAGGAGACTTCATGAAAAAACTCTTATCAACCACACTTGCCTTGGGCCTTGGATTAACAGGCTTAAGTGCAGTAGCTTTAACAGTTCAAACTACAGTTCCTAATAAATTTCAACATCAAATGGATAAAACCAGAGCAAAAATGAACAGTGAATTAACAAAGTTTCAAACAAAAACTTTTAAAATTCTGACAAGAAATCAAAAAAATGCTATCGATAAAATTAATAAAACTCGCGATCAATTTACTAAAAAGTTTAGTCAGTTGAGCACTAAATTTCTCCGATTTGCGAACAAAGGAAATAATGGCTCTAACGGTGAAACTCCAGGTGAAGAACCAACCGATCCAAATACCCCAGGTGATAATTCAAACGACCCAGTTGATGAAGACGAATATTTACCCCCAGTAATTAGTGACGGACGTTAAAAAACCACTTAAATAATTACCAAAGAACACAAAAAGGAGTATGAATATTGTTATTCATGCTCCTTTTTTAATACCAAATTTTTCATCTAAAAAAATTTTATACTATTAAAAAAACAAACTCCTCAATAAAGAAACTTGATTATTAACTAAAAAAAATGCAGAGTAGTAAAAAATCAAAAAGAAACTTTATAAAAAGGACAGGGTTAGTGAAATATTTTCGTTTTCTTGTCGTAAAAGCATTTATTTTTTCTAGTTTTTTTTCCACACAAGCTCACCAAAGCATTTCGTTCAATATGCCCTCATCAAACAGCTTCTCTGAAAATTATCAAAAAAAACTTTCACGTAATGATGCCCTTGTTTTGGCATATCAAAATAGAAAAGATTTAAAATCTTTTACTTATGCGCGCAGAGCAAATAAAAATAGTGAATATGCAGCGCTTGCTAACTATCTCCCTCAGGTTCAGCTTGGTTTTCAACTTGGCAAAACTGCTCCGGGAGAACTTTTTAATTTTGTTACTGAGCAAGAGCAGCTTTGTCCAGATTCAACATCAAACAGAAACAGTTCTTTTTATATTTCACAACTTATTTATGATGGCGGTAGCTCCATTTTAGATTATAGAATTGCTAAAGTTGGAACAAAAATTATAGATAACCGACGACAAGATACTAAAAATATAATTCGTATTAATGTTGATTCTGCTTTTTTTGAAACCCAAAAAATAATTCTTAAAAAAAAGTTCATAGAAAAAACAGACAAAGCTTCAAAATTATTTTTTGATTTAAATATAGGAAAAAATGCAGTTGGATTTTTCAATCAAGCACAATGGCTTTCTGCAAGTGCTCAATATGCAAACGATCAATCTAGTATCGCTAATTATCAATATGAAACTCAAACAGCAATTTCTTCACTACAAAGAGAAATTGGCGTCCTTGTAAACCCAGAAGAAATTGACACCTGCCTGGATGGAATAACAGTTTTTGATCTTAAACCTCTTGAGTTTTATCTTCATGCAGCACAACGATTTCGCCCCGATTTAAAAATACAAAAACATGTAATCCGTCAAGCTAAACTCCAAAAAAAGAAATTTAATCGTCAATATTTACCACAATTATTTGCATATGCTGATGCTTCTGATCTTAAACTAGGAACCTACAAAAGTAGTTCTTCTCGTTGGACAATGGGTATTGATATTCGCTGGAGTTTTGATGGCCTTGCAAGCGTACACGCTTCGCGACAATATGAAAATACAGAAATAGAAGAACGATTAAAAAAAAGAGATCTTGAGCTACAAATTATAAAAAATGTTAAAGAAACATATTATCAAGTCAAAACAGTTATCAATTTTTTAAAAGTAGCAAGATTTGATCTTGAACAAGCGATTGCTCAAATAAAAATACGACAAAAAGAATTTGAAATTGGAGCTATTTCACCAAGCGATCATGCTCAAGCTCTTTTAAGTTTAGAATCAACAAAATTTAATTTTGATACTCTTAAAATTGACGTTGCCAATACTTACCAAACTCTTCTTTTTGTTTGCGGTTACCCAAAAGAAAGCAATAAATGAATAAAATTATAAAAACAATAAAAACAAATCCAATACTTAAATGGGGATTAATCATCTTCCTTTTTACAGGATTGGCAGCATACATTTATAAAAAAATAACCAATAAAAAAACAACCAATCTTTTTAAAACCGAAAAACTACAAAAACGTGCAATTTCTCAAGTCATAAATGCAACAGGAAAATTAGATGCACAAGGAACTATCAATATTGGTTCTTTAATCAATGGTATTGTTGAAGCTCTTTATGTAGAAGAAAATGCTTCTGTTAAAAAAGGACAAATTCTTGCAAAAATTGATGATGGCCGCGGTGACACAGGCGTAAAACAAGCAACAGCAGCACTACAAAATGCCAAAGTAAATCTTACCTATCAAACACAATTTTATAATCGTCAAAAAAAACTGTATGATGCACATCTTATTTCTCAAGATGATTTTGATAACACACAAAGAGTTTACGATTCAGCTATAGCAAATAAACAACAACAACAAGCGTATTACGAACAAGAATTACTTCAATTTAATAACAAAAAAATAATCTCTCCAATTGATGGCATTGTTATTAAAAAAAATGTTTCGCTCAGAGAAGGTGTTGCAAACTTTTCTCCTCCAACTATTTTATATACGCTTGCAGAAGATGTTCGAAAGATGAACGTCGAATTAGAAATTGATGAAACTGACATCGGTTTAATTAAAATTGGACAAGAAGCAAAACTTTACTTTGATACCTATCCATACAAATCTTTCCGAGGAAAAATCAACGAGATTAGCACCGGCCCTATTGTCAATGGAGGAGCCGTAAACTATAAAGCAAAAATAAAAATCGATAACAGCAATTTACTACTCAAACAAGGCATGACCGTGCATGCACGCATAGTTGTTGGAAGTCGTCCGAATACTCTTGCACTTCCTGGTTATATTTTTTCTATCGACAAAAAACTTATAGAAATTGTCGCAAAAACAGAAAAATACGGCTACGAGCCTCTCAGCAAAGAAGAAAGAAAAAAATTCAAACCAAAAAACCCTGATAATCCTGTAAAAAGAATATGGACATTTAAAAATAATACATTCAAACAAAAACCAATAGAAATTGGGATTTCTGATAATGCATTTTTCGAAATTGTCTCTGGATTATCTGGACATGAAAATATTGTTGTTGATGTTGATGAACCAGATGCAATGGCAGAAATGTATAAACGACTATTTGGTGGTGGACTAGGCGGAAAAAAATAATGAATATATTTATACTTGCCATAACTTCACTGCGTGCTCTACGCAAACATAAAATTCGCTCCTTTTTAACAATCTTGGGCATAATGATCGGCATTTCGGCCATCATTATTACTTTTTCTATCGGCCGCGGCGCAGAAGAAGCTGTTGCTTCACAAATTATGAGTATGGGTGAAAATGCAGTATATGTTGTTCCTAGCACATTCATAAAACATGGCGCACTTAAGGGTAGCGGTACCAGTTCAACACGCTTGCGTTTACGTGATATCTTGGCAATTAAAAATCAGTCTCCAGAAATTCAAGCAATTTCTCCAATGCACATGACAGTACAAACAATCGAATACCAAGGCTCAACCGCACATCAAAACGTTGTTGGCTGCTATCCTAATATGCCAACGATTGATAATAACAAACTCCAAAAAGGTATATATTTTAATGAGTTCCACCTGAAAAATAGAAGTAATGTTATTATATTGGGCTCAAAACCTGCTGAAGAACTTTTCAAAGGAGCAAACCCTATTGGAAAAATTATTCTTGTAAATTCTTCCCCATGTAAAGTTATTGGTGTACTTGAAAAAAAACCACACTTTTTTGGCCCCCGTGATCCAAACGAACAAGCATTTATCCCCTATTCAACATCAAAAAAAATATGTGCTATAGAAGGAGAGGCTGACGATCAACTTCACTCTATAGCTCTTCGTTTATACAAAGGTGTTGATTCTATTCCAATGAGAAGAAAGATTTTAAACATTCTTCGTTTTTCTCATAACCTCAACAAAAATGAAGAATCTCCTTACGTTATCTTTGATACACAAACTCTTGCTCAAGTTGCACGTGATGCCGCAGCTATCATTCGTTTATTTGGTCTTTTTGCAGCATCCATTTCTCTTTTGGTTGGAAGTATTGGCGTTATGAATATTATGCTTGTTTCGGTAAAAGAACGAACAAAAGAAATTGGCCTACGCATGGCCATTGGAGCAACAAGAAAACTAATTCAAATGCAATTCCTGTTCGAATCAACCGTTCTTTGTTTTATTGGTGGTATAATTGGAGTCGCCATTGGATTCATTGGACAATATGCAATTGGAAAAGGAACAACACTGTCCCCTGTTTTAGAATTTGGACCACTGTTTATTTCATTATTTGTAACAGCATTAATTGGTATATTTTTTGGCTACTACCCCGCACGACAAGCTTCTTTACTTAATCCCGTAGATGCTTTACTTGATCGATAAGGAAAAAAAATATGGCACTCCTTTCTGCAAAAAATATTACTAAAATATATCAAGCTGGTTCACACCAATTAACTGTTTTAAAAAATGTTGACCTGACGATAAAAAAAGGTGAATTTGTTGCAATTATAGGCAAATCTGGATCAGGCAAATCAACACTTATGAATATTCTTGGTTGTCTTGATACTGCAACAAGTGGAACTTATAAAATTGCCAATAAAAATGTTTCCCATTTAACCGTCGACCAACTTGCTCAAATAAGAAACGAACAAGTTGGATTTGTGTTTCAACAATACCACCTTCTTCCTGATATGACTGCACTAGAAAATGTTATGCTCCCTCTTTTGTATGCACATAAAACAGAAGAATTTTCCATCAAACAAGCAAAAAAAATGTTAAGTCTTGTTGACCTTGCTGATCGAATTGACCATCTTCCTTCAGAAATGTCTGGAGGAGAACAACAACGCGTTGCTATTGCTCGTGCCCTTTCGAACAATCCAAATATTGTTCTTGCCGATGAACCGACAGGAAACCTTGATTCTGTCACCGAAACAATCATTATGAAACTTTTTAAAAATCTACATAAAAAACAAGGTGCAACAATTGTAATGATTACCCATGACGAACACGTTGCAAAACAAGCAAGCCGCATCATTCGTCTTCATGACGGAAAAGTAGTAAAAACCAAAAAATAACCACATAAAATATAATAGCGCTTCAAATAAGCCTTATTGAAAATGTTGTTGCAAAAAACACCAAAACAATAATACTAAAAATAGATGGATTTTTATGTTTATTTACCCTTTTTTATATTTATTTGGAGCTTGTTATGAAAACTAAAGCAATACTGTGCTTATTTACACTTTTGTCGATTTTATCATTTAACAATACATTTACATCTGAACGACGAAAAACAATTAATATTGAAAATTTTAAATTTAATCGCGATATATATGACGTCACTGATATATGGAAAGAAAATGAACCATTTCTTGGCAAATTTACCAAAAAGAAAAAATGGCAATTTTTACCTTCTAAACGAACCAACAAAATTGCTATATCCCAAGATAAAACAGTTGGCTTTATATGCTATAATAAAATTGATGGTTTTATATCAGCTATTGCCGTTGCAAATAAACACAAAAATTGTGGTTATGGAACAGCGCTTATTAAAAATTCATTAGCAGATTTATTTTCTCATCAACACAAAAAGGTCGTACTTGGCGTCTTTAGAGGCAATATAAAAGCCATAAAATTCTATAAAAAGCTAAGATTTTTAAAAACGGATAAAGATTCTAAATATTTTTTTTATACTATCACTCTAAAAAATTATCTTCTTAACAAAAAAAGAAATAAACCAAAGCTATTAAAAAAGGTCGCAAATAAAAAACAAGGCGCAACTATTGTCATGATTACCCATGATGAACACGTTGCTAAACAAGCGAGCCGCATTATTCGTCTGCATGACGGAAAAGTAGTAAAAACCCAAAAAAAATAACCCAATAAAATCTAATAACATCTCAGGCAAGCCCTATTTCAAAGGCAGTTGCAAGAATACATAAAAACAATAATACTGAAAATAGATGATATTTTTATGTTTATTTACCTTTTTTAAAATTATTTGGAGATTGTTATGAAAAATAAAGTAATACTATGCTTGTCTGCACTTTTATCAATATTAACATTTAGCAATATATTTTCGTCTGAACTACAAAAAATAACAAGAAAAAATGATATTGAGATTGTTGATGTTTACAGTAAGAGTGATAAAAAAATAAAAGATCAAATAGTAAAGATATTTCAAAATAACTCAGAATATCTCGATGACTTCGACGATGAAAAAATTAAAATAATACTCTTTAAAAATATGATAGCAAAAACCAAAGTTGTGATCGACAAAAATAAAAAGGTTCTTGGTTTTACAAATTACACCTTCAATCCAGGTGCCGGATTTATCAATTATACAGCTATTGCACTTGAACATAGACGTAAAGGATATGGAACTCTTTTAAATAATGCAGCTCTACAGGATCTCTTTGATTCTGGCTGTAAAAAAGTTACTCGATACAGCATGAGAAAAAACAAAATAGTTCATAGATTTTTAAAAAAGAGAGGTTATAAAAAATCTTTCATTTCATTCAAATTGCGACTATTAGGACCACTTCTTTATTGCTTTATTCCTGTTGGCTTACAAATTACAAAAAAAGATTTTGAAAAGAATCTTTCTTTACAAAAAAAATAAGCCCAAATTATTAAAAAAAGGTCGCAAATAAAAACTGCGACCTTTTTTTTTAAAACTTCCAACGCATTTCAACTTCGGCACTAATATCACCACGCTCGTCACGTACACCGCGCAAACTTACATCGTCAGACAAAAGATACTCCACCTCTACCTTTGTGTCTTCGGTCAAACTAAAGTTCTTTTGAATCATTGCACGCCAACGCTCACTAACATCAATTTCTAGCGCACCACGTAAACCTCCTCTACCTGTTTGGTCAGTAAAACTTGGAACTAAATGAATTCGTTCAAATGGTTTGAAAAATTTTGCAAACATACTACGAACACCTGTTGGTGAATGATCAGAGCCAAAAATAAGCCCTTTCATATTTTGCATAAAAAGCGCTGTCATTAAAATATTTAACGAATCTTGTTCTGATCCAGCAAGCAACA
>DAOVGZ010000105.1 GCA_030672115.1 bacterium
AACCAGCAAGCGGTCGATTTGGTATACTGACACGAACAAAAGCAGACGAACTCTACACACAATAAAATATAAATAATTCTTCCCCCACAACAAATCTTATTTTTATTTTTGTAATAAAAATAACACCACACCTTTTGTGGTTTAATTGAACTTGTTCTTGTTTATAGTTATGCGAGTATAAAATAAAAAGACGTCACTCATTTAGTGCGCCTATTTTTCAACATCTTCTCCTCTCTTCTTTGAGGATTAAAACTGCTCGCTCTAAAGCTAGGATTTTTCTACAATCCGGGTCGTTGGACGCTAAATCATCATAAATGCTACGCATTTTCTTTACCTCTTTTTTTAAGAGAAAAGAAAGTTCGTTGCAATATTTTTTTTCAACATTAGCCAATCCACCGTTTTTATTCAAGATAACGACGTATAGACAATAATCATTTATTGTCGTCCATTGTTTCCAGTAATTATCTTTATCTCCAACGATTTCGGATAAAAGTCTTCGGGACGTCTGAACACCCCAGACTTTTAACTGTAGTCCACTGTCCAAAATCTCAGTGCATGACTTTTTTGCTTTTAAGATCATTGTCTTCTCCTCCTTTTTATGAAGCTAGAGCAAAAATTGTTTTTTGTCAATTCTAAATAGTAATGTTTAAAAACTTTATAAAAAGACAAAACAACGAAAAAGATGGGGGTTAAACAAAAACTATAAATAACACTTTACCCCTCCTTAAGCTTATTTACCTCAGATGGTGTTAAATATTTCCATTGTGTTTCCTCTAGATCACCGAGGACAAGGCTTCCTATAGAGATTCTTTGTAAAAAAATAACCTCCTCGTTTATTTCTGCAAACATGTTTCTTATTTGTCTTTTCTTACCTTCAGTTAGGATTACCTCAAATCGACTCTTACCTAGATATCTAATTTGTTTAGCTTTGACATTACCTATTTCTTTCAATCTCATTCCCTGAGTAAACTTATTTGTAATACTAGTCACATCCCGAATATGTTTACCTTTTAGGGTTACGAGATATTTCTTCTCATGTTCAAAACTAGGATGAGTTAAGATTTGAGTCATAGCACCATCATTAGTAAAAAGTATCAATCCGCAAGAATTCTTGTCGAGACGGCCGACTATGTGTAAAGATTTATCCTCTCGGACTTTCTCGGGTAATAATTCATATACATTTTTCTCACTATCAAATTTTGCACTCGTAGATGTATATCCAACAGGCTTATTAAGTTTGATATATACTTTTTTCTGTTTCGTATTGATCAACACATTATCAATACAAACCTCATCCCCCTCATCCACTCTCATACCCACAGTGGCAAGTTTATTGTTAACATAAACATTCTTTCCATTCAAAATAAGTTTCTCGGCCTTGCGTCGTGAACAATACCCTGTGCTAGCTATTAATTTTTGTAACTTCATATCCACCTTTTTTCTCTTTTATGGAATTAGATTAAATTATTTTTTCTTTTTTGCTGAGGATTTTTTGGGAGCAACTTTTTTGGTTGTTTTTTTAGCAACTGTTTTTTTAGTTGTAGCTTTTTTGACAACCTTCTTTTTAGGAACAACTTTTTTAACGGCTGGTTTTTTTGCAACAATCTTTTTAACCACCTTTTTAGCCGACGTTTTTTTGTCCATCGCTTTATCAAGCGCTTTTTTAAGAGAAGCTGGTTTAACTGCCTTTTTTGCTTTAGAAGTTCTTTCTGGTTTTATAAAGTTTGGAGCTACTTTGTCTTTTTCTACTTTTTTCGTTTTTGTAATAAACTCTTCGTTTTTTTCCAATTTTGTTCCTTGTTTTTCATTTTCAGAAACAATTGGAGCTAAGATCTTTAGTATTCTATCAAGTTTATTATTCAATACCTCAAATTGTGCTCTGGTATTTTCAGAACTTTTACCACCATCTTTTTGATATGTTGGTTTACTGTCAAAACTTGAACGAGGGTTTCTTTCACCAAAATCTC
>DAOVGZ010000058.1 GCA_030672115.1 bacterium
TAAATTCAAACAAAAAAACATCATTCCCACAGCAAAAAGATCTCCATCTTGCTCGTCCAATTAAATTAAAAGTTAATTGGAAAAATAATCCAGATTCAATGGTTACAGAAAATTTTGATCGTGATGATACAAATGTTTATGAAGTAAAAGCATTAAAAAATGATAAAGGGCAACTAGAACTTAAAAAAATAATTGTATTAAAAAATGATTAATTTTTTATGCACCTACAATATACCAAAGTATAATTCCACCAATTGTCGCTGAAGTAAAAGGGTTTGAATTTATATCGTCCAGTATTGCAAGAGGTGTTCTAAAAAGTTTTGTTCGTAGATTTTTGCTTAAAAAAGTAACAACTATAAGTGAAGTAATAAATGGATGTTTTTTTATAAAATTTATAGCTTTATTTTTATATTTTTTTATAAAAGTATAAAAAATAATTTTGTTTCGTTGTTTATCTTTTGATTTTTTAGCGGCTATTTTTTGAGTTTGTATATCTTTTGAAATATGATTACATTTACTTTCTAGAACAGTTGATACAATAAGTAGTCCAAGAAAAATTGTTCTTTTTTTTATCATGAGATCCCTCCTTTTTGGAACCGACAAAAGGACATTATTACAATAACTGTAACAATGTAGCAAAAAGAGGTAAGCTAATGCCAAAAAATAGATGAAGCGAAAAAAGAAAGAGGTTTATGAGGGAGCCATCATTTTTTTATATAGCAAATTGGAAAATGCAACTAACATTTGCCAAAACAGTATTATTTTGTAAAAAAAATCAAAATAATTTTGAGTTGTTAACGCAGAAAAAAAATACAAAAATAGTATTATGTCCTTCTTTTGAGTCATTAGCTTTTGTGAATGATTTTTTTAAAAAATCTTCTTTATCAGTGGGCGCGCAAACATGTTCCTCTTATGAAAAAGGGGCTTATTCTGGTCAGGTTGCAGCGCAATCACTGTCTGATATTGGATGTAAGTATTGTCTTGTTGGACATAGCGAACGTAGAAACTTTTGCTCTGAGACTGATGATGATGTTGCAAAAAAAGTACAACAACTTTTAAAAAATAATATTATTCCGATCGTTTGTGTTGGTGAATTAAAAAAAGAGCGGGAAGAAAAAAAAACGTATGAAGTTATTGAAAGACAGATAAGGGCGGCATGCCAAGCAGTAAAAAAATTTACAAAAGAAAGCAAAATTTTTATAGCCTATGAGCCGGTATGGTCTATTGGTACAGGCGATATTCCTTCGAATCAAGAAATAACTGAGATATTGAAATATATAACTTCTATTGCAAAAGCTGTTCTTCCTAAAATATCGTTAGTTTTATTGTACGGCGGTAGTGTTCATGAAAAAAATGTTAAAATATTAAAAGAAATTTGCGATTTAGATGGGTTTTTAGTTGGTGGTGCAAGTCTAGATTTCCAAAAATTTCAAAAAATAGTAACATAGATAGTATGAAATATGTATAGTGAAATCTATTGATCACCCTTTGATCGGAGTTATAACATGTTATTTGGCTTATTGATCGCTCTCTTTACTTTTATTTGTTTGTTACTTGTCTTGATTATTCTTATTCAACAGGGAAAAGGAAGCATGGGGCTTGGTAGTTTAGGTGGTGGCACACAGATGCTTTTTGGTGGATCTGGAGGCCAAGATATTTTTCAAAAAATTACCTGGGTATTAGGTGTAATTTTTATGGTTGGATCGCTTGTTCTTGCTTTAGCAAAAAGTAAAAGTGGAGTACGAACAAAAGTTTCAGAAAAAGCTCCAATAACTCAACAAATGCCAGTACAACAACCTGCTTCACAAAAATAAATGTGATTTGAGCAGAGAAAAATTTGTAGAGTTAAAAATGATCCCATGAATGTGAGAACAATCACATGATTATAAGATTTTTAGATTTTATAGGGCGACAATTCATCGATATTTGCAGATCGCTTGGATCGTTCGCTCTTTTTTTAGTTAAAACTATTACAACGTTTTTTACAACAAAATTAAAAGTCAGTAAATTATTTGCGCAAATGGAACGGATAGGGGTTAGTTCTCTATCCGTTGTTATTTTAACAGGTCTTTCTACTGGCATGGCGCTTGCTTTACAAACTTATTTTGGGTTTAAGCGTGTCGGTGGTGAACAATTTATCGGTTCCATTGTTGCTCTTGGTATGATTCGTGAACTTGGACCTGTTTTGACAGGTTTGATGGTTGCTGGGCGTGCTGGGTCTGCTATAACGGCAGAAATTGGTACAATGCGCATTACCGAACAGATTGATGCGTTAAAAACATTACGAATTAATACCTATCAATATCTTGTTGTTCCTCGCATGCTTGCAGGAACATTTATTTTACCCTTTTTAGTTTTATTTACGATGATATTCGGCATTGTTGGCGGTTATGTCGTCTGTGTTTATGTTCTTGGGTTAAGCCCAGAAGATTACATTACGTCAATACAGCAATATGTTGAGATGAATGATGTAAAAGGTGGTTTAATTAAATCTGGATTTTTTGGGTTGATACTTTGTTGGGTAGGTGCATACAAAGGATATAGAACAACTGGCGGCGCTCGCGGTGTTGGTAAATCAACAACGAGCAGTGTTGTTACTGCATCAATTTTAATTTTGATAGCGAACTATTTCCTCACTAAAATGCTCGAAAATATATAGGGTAGGGGATGATAGAATTAGTAAATTTAAAAAAGCGATTTGATACAAAAGAGATTACCAAAGGGGTTAATCTTTCTATAAAAGATGGAACGATGACTTGTATTATTGGTCGTTCAGGAGAAGGTAAATCTGTTTTACTGAAACAAATTATTGGTTTAATTGAACCAACATCAGGAAAAGTTTTAGTAAATGGAATAGACACGGTTGATATTTCTGAAAAAGATCGTGATAAAATATTTAAAAATTTTGGTTACGTTTTTCAGTTTGCAGCTTTATTAGATTCTCTTAACGTTTTTGAAAACATAGGTATAAAACTTATTGAAAATGGTTATTCAAAAAAAGAAGTTTTACCTATTGTTAAAGAAAAATTAAAAATGGTTCAACTTTCAGAAGATACTTTGTACAAATTTCCTTCGGAACTTTCTGGGGGTATGCGAAAGCGTGTTGGTCTTGCTCGAACATTAATTACCAATCCAAAAATTATTTTATACGATGAACCAACAACAGGTCTAGATCCTATCACTGCCCGTGTTATTCAAGAATTAATGTATAACATGCAGGTAAAATTAAAGCTTACTTCAGTTATTATCACACACGATGTAAATACTTTTAAGTATGCAGACAAAATTGCACTGCTGCATGAAGGTAAAATTCATGGAGTGTATGATGCAAAAACAATCTGGGATTCAAAAGATCCTTATATCTATCAATTTATCCGTGGCCTTTCTGAAGGCCCTATTCAAGCGGAAATCCCTCACGACAAAGACAAATTTTAGTTTGTTTATATTTATTTTTAAAAGGAGAATAGATGAAGAAAAAAACTATAATTTTTATTTCATTATTAGCTATTTTTTGTTTTGGAAATGCACAAGCAACATGGGAAAAACTTGAAAAATATCATAGCACAACAGCTAAAGATGGAACTGTTTTTTTTAAAAAATCTAAAATAAATAAAGAAGAGTTTCTTGTAAAAATTATTGATGGGAAAGAAGAAGTTATTCGTGATTTGGCTAAAGAAAAAATTGTTTTATTTGATATGAAAGCACAAAATAAAAATACGTTATGGTCTGTTTTAAAAAAAACAAATGGAATATCAAACATATCTATCTATGTAGAAAAATGGAATGGTTCTGTATGGGAACAGGTTGGTAATAATCTTTTGGTAGAAACAGTAAAAATAATTTTTGGTTATGATGAAAATATTTACTTGTTGGTCAAAGATTATAATGGGGAAAAAAATATTTTAACATTACGTGGGAATGAGTGGACAAAAATTAATATTCCATTTAATAAAGAACAAAAAATTAGTAATTTTTCTGTTATTAATTTTGATAATATTTGGCTTGTTACAGATAAAGGTGAGGTTGGGCATTGGAATGGAAAAAAACTTTCTATTAAAAAAGATATACTGGCTCCTGATGCTAAAATAGAAGCGATACCTGGTTTTATTACTTTGATAACAAAAGAAGGTCAGATCTATAGATGGGCTTCTGATGTAATAAAAAAACCAAAAATGAAATATGGTATAAATTTAGTTTCAGAAAAAAGAAAAAGAGATCGTGAAATGAGAATAAAAAAGAGTAAACAAAAATAGTAATTTATTGTTAAATTATTTTTTCAAAATTTAAAAACTGAATGCTTATCAATGGTGTTTCGTTTTTTTGTAAGTGAAAATTTTTAGTTGAAAAATTTACTTCATTTGTAAGATTTTCGTTCGCTTGTTACACTTGTTGTTATAATGTTTTTTCCTGTTAAATAAGGGATGAAAGTATGCAAAACGAAAAAATTGTACAATCTTCTCAGTCAACAGCATCATTGTCACAATCTATAGTTGAACAAATAAAACAAGAAAGTCTTCGCTTTCAAGGGTTGAATGTTGAAGTTGCAAAAGTTATTGTTGGACAACAAGATATTGTCTCGTTTATTGCAATTGCAATTTTGTGCGACGGTCATATTTTGCTCGAAGGTGTTCCAGGTGTTGCAAAAACAACAATGATTAAATCTGTAACCAAAGCTCTAGGTTTAGATTTTAATAGAATTCAATTTACTCCTGATATGTTACCATCAGATGTTATTGGTACACTTATTTATAATCCTAAAACACAGGATTTTGAAACAAAGCGTGGTCCTGTTTTTTCTAATCTTATTTTAGCGGATGAAATTAATCGTGCGCCTGCAAAAGTACAAGCTGCGCTATTAGAAGCTATGCAGGAGCATCAAGTAACAATAGGTTCAAATAGTTTTGCACTAGATGAGCCATTTTTAGTTTTTGCTACACAAAATCCAATTGAACAAGAAGGTACATATCGTTTGCCAGAAGCGCAGGTTGATCGATTCATGTTTAAGTTAAATGTAGATTATCCTTCTATTGAAGATGAACGAGAAATTATTACAAGATGTCTTGATAGTTCAGCTATAAATATTGTTTTGGGCAAAGAAGATATTGTTAAAGCAAAAAGTTTGGTTGATAAAGTTTATATTGATGAAAAGGTGATTGATTATATTTTAAATATTGTTTTTGCTACACGCCAACCAAAAAAATATAATGCAGAAAAAATAGAACATTTTATTCAGTATGGAGTTTCTCCGCGTGCAACACTTGCAATTTTTAATGCTTGTAAAGCGCGAGCATTTTTACAAAAACGTCACTTTGTAACTCCTGATGATGTAAAAGATGTTTGTCCTTCAATTTTGCGGCATAGAATTTTACTTACGTATGAAGCAGAAGCAGAAAATATAACAACAGATGAAATTATTAAAGAGATATTACAACTTGTTCCTTCACCATAGGTTATTATTGTGAGTGCTTTTGCTAGATCAACATTTTCATTTTTTGAGTTGCTTTATGGCACACTTGACAATCTTGTTGTCAGAACGGTATTGTGTGAGAAGATAATCAAAAAAAGGAAGTTTTGATGCGATATCCGTTGTGGGCTTTAAATAGCACTTTATTTGTTCTGGTTATTTCTGCTCTTCTTTTTATTGCCTTTTCGCGAGAAGACCTTCCAGAAAGAGAAGAAATAGAGCCGTCAATAGTGACTCCATTAAAAAAAGATGGTGTCTCTATAATTAATTTAAAACAAATTTATGAAAATGATCTTTTTGGTACTTATGAAAAAGAAGTAGTTATTACTAAGGAACCAAAATATATTGTTCCTTTACCTGAACCTCCATCACCAGTGAGAGCAAAAATTCCCAAAAAAGAGAGACCTAAGTTTTTAGATCCATTACAAATAACCCTTAAAGGGATTATGTCTGTAAGTGATGGAGTAAAAAATAAAGCAATCATTGAAGATAATAAAACAAAACGGGAAGAAATTTACAAAGTTGGTGATAAATTTGGCGATGCACAATTAATAAGAATTTTTAACAATAAAATAATATTTGTTCGTTCAAATGGGCAGCAAGAAGTTTTTTATTTAAGACAAGATGATGCAAAAGAAGATCCTACGTATTTGATTATTAGTGATTGGAATGGGGTTGTTCGAAAAATTGCCCCAAACAATTATAGAATTTATTTCCAAGAATTTAGTAAACGTATAAAAAATCTTGCACAATTTATAGATATTCTTAACCTCACAACAGCATACAAAAAAGGAAAAAGTGTAGGTTGTAGAATTGGGAGTGGCGAGGCACGATCTTTAGCAAAAGAGTTGGGATTAGAAGTTGGAGATATTATTTTAACTATTAATGGTATTCCTGCGACTGACACAAAAAATAGATTAAAA
>DAOVGZ010000095.1 GCA_030672115.1 bacterium
AGCTTTAATGGTTCAGCGTTTATAGAAATTACGTCAGCGGATCATGGCGATCCTGATGCCACAAGCGGAACTGTTTTTTCGGTAGCGTGGTCTCCGAATGGTAGCTACATTGCAATTGCTGGGATAACGGCTAATGATGGAACGAGTCCAGATTACAAAGAAATTCGGATTTTTAGTTTTGATGGTTCAGTTCTTACAGAAGTAGCGTCAGTACATCATGGTGATCCTGACGCTACAGGTCTAGAGGGTATTTTTTCAATTGTATGGTCACCTGATGGTAAGAATATTGCAGTTGGTGGGGTTGGTGCCGTGCAGGGATCAAGTCCAGACTACAAAGAAATTCGGATTTTTAGTTTTGATGGTTCAGAGCTTATAGAAATTGCATCAGCAGATCATGGTGATATTGATGCCACAGTTGGCGAAGTAATTCGTTCAGTAGCATGGTCACCTGATGGTAAGTACCTTGCAGTTGGTGGAGATACTGCCAATGAAGGATCAAGTCCAGACTATAAAGAAATACGAGTATTTTCAACCATGAATAGCCCAACCCATTGTTTGATTAAAAATAACTGTATTTGTGATACAGCTGCATTCGGGCAATTTGTTGGTACAGGTATAGCAGGTGGTGGGGCGAATTCATTTGTAAATAATGTATGTAGTTTCAATGAAGTGAATTTTACTTATGGTGTACCAAACGTATTTTATGGTGATCATAATACAGTCCGACAATTTGATAATATTTCAATGCCAACAACACCGTAGATTTTATTCTGTGAAAAAACGAAAGGGGAGTTTTATGCTCCTTTTTCGTTTTTTAGTATGTCAAAATACCTTGTTGCTGTGCGCGTGCTTTTGCTTCACCAGTTATTACTGCTTGTAAAAGATGGTCTGTTTTTGATGTGATTAATTTTTCTTGTTCTTCTAGCTTGCAAAGAAGGGGTTTTTTTGCAAGCAAATCTTGTTTAATATTTTGATAAAATGAAACAGGCAAGTCTGCTCCAAGAATATCTATAAAGAAGCAAAAGCGATGTGTGACTGACCAAAAAAGATCGTCTAGGTGATCAATATCTTTAATGACATTGTTTTTCATCATGCCTGCAAGATTATCAGAAAGCGTTCCAACAGACTGCCAAACATCCAAAAGATCATCGGGGCTCCATACTAACTTGTTAATACATACTTCAAGGAATCGAATCGTTGTTTGTCGAAGTTGTTCTTTTTCTATTTCTTTTTTTGAACCGGCAAGCTCGTGATTTAAGGATGTTAAAATTTCATGTGATAAATTATTAAAAAATGTTTTTGGATCACGTTTAAAAAAATTAAATTGGGATAAGAAGGAAGAATATAAAACGTCATTTATCGATAATTTTAGTGTTTCAAGTTTTCTTGGTTTTGGTCCAACAAAATATTGCTTTAAAATCGGTTCAAGTTGTGTGAGCATTTCTGAAAAAATATATGCATTAATATAAGAAGCAGACTTTAATTTATTATTAAAAAGTTTTAAAACTGATTGAGCATATGATGCTCCTTGATTTGTTTTTGTTCCATGATCAAGAAATTGCAGCAGATGTGAAAAATTGTTTGGTAAAAATTCTGCTCCATAATCAGGACGATTATAAACTTGTTTTAAAAAATAGCTTATTCCGTCTGGAGTAAAAGAAATGGGCAAGAAAGGATCTATTGCTTTGCGGCCTATTTCTTGTGCAAACTGATTAGAATATTGATAATCTTTTTCTTTTGCACTAAAACTGAAGAACGTAGATAAAGTAAGTAAGGTGAAAAGTAATTGTGTTAATTTCATAAAAAATTACCCCAAAAAAGTAAAGAATTAATGTATGTTGTTATTTTAGCATAAATATTGCTTCTTAAGGCAATATAAGTAAAAAAGCATAAGCTTTTGTACTTTTTTACTTAGTATGGTACTTCTATTTTTATAGTAATAATTAAAAAATAGTTTTTAAAGGATTAATAGATGGCGTTATTTTTTTACCAAGCATTTTCTAAGGATGGTAAAAAGGTGAGCGGGTTTGTTGACGCTCCCTCTCGCCAAATAGTTAAAGAAAAATTAGCTCGTAAAGGTATTTTTCCTGTTAAAATTGCACAAACCAGTCAGGATGCAAAGGTTGGTTTTTTCAAGCGAATTTTTCAGCGCGGGGTATCTGATAAAGATAAAATTCTTTTAACAAAACAACTTTCTGTGCTTTTAAAATCTGGTGTTCCTCTTTTGCAATCACTTGAGCTTTTGACTGAACATTTTGAAGGAAGATTAAGATCGATTGTTATTTCGCTAAAAGATGACATAAAAGAAGGTGGTTCACTTACCGATGGTTTAAAAAAATTTCCTAAGGTATTTGATGTTATTTATGTACAGCTTATTCGCGCAGGTGAAGCAAGTGGTAATCTTGAGCTTATTTTAGATCGTCTAACAGAATATTTACAA
>DAOVGZ010000071.1 GCA_030672115.1 bacterium
CATATAAATATCGGTCGACTTTATATTGAAGAAAAAAAATATGATACTGCAGCACGTCATATGTATAACGCATTAGAAATAAACAACTCTTTATATGAACCACTTTTTTATCTTGGAAAAATTTATAGCAAACAAAAGCAACCTAAAGCTGCTATCGCTCATTACAAAAAACTACTTCAATTGCAACCTAACCATTTTGGCGCACATCTTTTATTATCTTCTGAATACATGAAGCTTAAAGAAAACAACCAAGCTCTTGCTCATGGACTTATGGCAATTAAAGTAAAACCAAATAATGTACACGCATATTTAAACACTGGACATGCATACAATAAAAAAGGAGAAATGGACAAAGCAATTACGATGTATCAACGTGCAATAGAACTTGCGCCAAATCTTGCAAATGCACATTATAATCTTGGCTATACTCTCAAAATTCGTGGCGATTTACCCAATGCATTAAAATCACTTAATCGAGCATTAGAACTCAACCCTGAGTATATTGATGCACATATTGCACGAGCACAAACTTATTGGGCTCTAGAAGATTTTGATAAAGCATTTAAAGATTATAAATGGCGTTGGAAATTAACAGGAAGAACCAATACTGATCAAAAATTATGGGACGGCAAAGAAGATTTAAACGGTAAAAAAATTGTTCTATATTGTGAACAAGGACTTGGAGATACCATACAATTTATTCGATACGCAAAATTAATAAAACAACGTGGAGCGTATGTTATTTGTAAAGTACAAAAACCTCTATTAGATCTTCTTGGTGGATGCTCATTTATTGACAAATTAATTACCAATTTTGATCAAGCACCTCATAATTTGCGTGTAGCTCTTATGGATTTACCAGGCATTCTTGGCATGCCTCCTCAACAAGAACTTGTTGATATTCCTTACCTTCAAGCTTCAAAAAAATTAACCAATCTCTGGGAAAAAGAATTAAGCAACGATAAGAATCTTAAAGTTGGAATATGTTGGCATGTTGACCCAAAACATGAAAAAATTAAATGCCCATCTGCAATGCGCAGTATTTCACTGCAATCTCTTGAATCAATAGCAAATATTGATGGTGTAAGTTTTTATAGTTTGCAAAAGCTCAATGGTATTGATCAACTCAAAAATAAACCTGAAAATATGTCTCTTTATACCTTTGATGGTGATTTTGACAATAGCCATGGCCGCTTTATGGATACAGCCGCGCTTATTAAAAATCTTGATTTAATTATTACAGTAGACACCTCTATTGCTCATGTTGCAGGCGCTCTTGGAAAGCCAGTTTGGATGCTTTTGCCATTTTCACCCGACTGTCGTTGGTATTTGAATCGAAAAGATACACCATGGTACCCAACCATGAAACTGTTTAGACAAAAAAAACCGGGAACATTCGATGTAGCATTAAAACAAATAGCACACGAACTTAAACGAGAAGTAAAAAAGCAACATACTTGCTAATATGTTCTACCAAAAAAAAATTCAATGGTTGTTCTTAATTTTACAGACAATATTGCTTATTTTTTTATACAAACCGTTTGTAAAATCATGGAACAATCACAAAAATAAAAAAAAACAAAGTTCTATTATATGCCACAAAAAAACAAGAGGTATAAAAAAAAGAAATCATAAAACGTTATATTTAATTACACAAAAAGCACTCAATCGTGCACGAAAATTTCGAAAAAAAATCAATTTGATTGCAGCATATAAAAGCATAAAAAAAATGAATCTAAAAAAACAAAAAATATAGTTGACTTATACACCTTGAATGATAGTTTTTGGTGAATCAAAATAAAAAATATCAATTTTAATCATTTTCAAAAAGGAGATTTCAAAAACTACTAATACTATTTAGCAAAGTATCAATAACAATTACTTACACTTCCTCATAAAAAAGGGGCCAATGATGCAAAAAAACAAAAACTTTACAGTGTCATCAATTTTCTTTTTTCTTTTGCTGATCAATTCAAATACTATATACAGTCAAAAATCAACTGCCCAAGATTACTTCACGCATGCACAAAAATGTGAACAACAAGGACAAAAAGATAACGCCATAGAGCTTTACAAAAAAACATTAACTATAAACCCAGAACATTTTAAAGCGCACTTTTATTTAGCAAATAATTTATTTGCTAGCGGAAGCTATCAAGAAGCTGCAAATTATTTCAAAAAAGCTCTTTCTATCAGACCCTCTTCTGCAATGACACACTTTAATTTTGCAGTAACTTTATATTCATTAGAAAAAACAGATGAGGCGATTCAAGAACTTAAAAAAATAATTACCAACTTTCCAAACTATTTTAAGCCTAAAAAATTTCTTGGCGATATTTTCAGAAAACAAAGTCAGCTTGATAAAGCATTTGAACAATACCAAGCTATTATTGATCTCGATCCGAACCATTTTGAAGCGCAAACTGCAATTGCAGATTTATATCTTCGACAAAAGAAATTTGAAACCGCTCTCGCTGCATACAAAAAAGCAGTAGAAATAAAACCGGACAATATTCTTTCTTGGTTTACCATTGGCTGTTTATATAACACAATTGGAGAAACAGACTTAGCAAAACAAACCTTTGAAACATTACTCGATACTCATCCTGAATTTATTGATGCACGAAGTCAACTTGCAAACACTCTTCGATTTTTAGGCGAATTTGATGAAGCAATAGAACAATATGAAGAAATACTGAAACATCGACCTAACAATGCATCTGTACATTATGGTTACGCAGAATCACTATTAAGCACAGGCAACTTAAAAAAAGGATTTGAAGAATTTGAGTGGCGCTGGAAAAGAAACAATGACATACAAAATTTCTCTGAAAAACTATGGGACGGCAAAGAAAGTCTCGATGGAAAAAAAGTTCTAATTCGCGCAGAATATGGACTTGGCGACACCATACATTTCGCTAGTTTTATAAAACACATTAAAAGCCTTGGTGCAATTGTTATTGTAGAAGTTCACAACGCATTACAAAAAATATTCTCTTTATGTCCATATGTAGACAAAGTAATAACAATTAAAAAAAGTCATACTGATTTTGATTTTCAGATTCCGGTTATGAGCCTTCCACATAAACTAGATCTCACTAATGAACAAGACTTAGATAATGGAGCCTATTTACAAGCAGATGAAAATCTTGTTGATTATTGGAAGTCTGAACTTGCACGAGATGGAAACTTTAAAATTGGTATTTGCTGGGGAACGAGTCCATATTTTGACTCATTTAGAGCACCACTTTCAAAAAAAGCAATGCATCTTTCTGACTTTGAACCTCTTTCACAATTACCAAATGTAACGCTATATAGTCTTCAAAAATCTGATGCTTCATCCCACATTAATGATGTTACGTTTGAAGTAAGAGATTTTGGACCGGATTTTGACAAAACTAACGGTAGGTTCATGGATACAGCAGCCCTTATGAAAAATCTCGATCTTATTGTGACTGTTGATACATCTGTTGCACACTTGGCTGGCGCACTCGGCGTTCCAGTATGGGTCGTTCTTCCTTCTGTTTCTGATTGGCGCTGGATGCAAAATAGAAGTGACACACCATGGTATCCAACCATGAAATTATTTAGACAACAAGAATATGGCAATTGGAAAACGGTGTTTATTAAAATAAAACAAGAAATAGAAAAACTTATTACAAAAAAAATAAAACACAGCGATATTGTTACAGCCGAAATATCAATCGGAGAACTTGTTGATAAAATTACAATTCTTGAACTAAAAAACAAACATATTAAAAACGAAAAAAAACTTGTAAACATCCAAAAAGAATTAGCAATTTTATACGAAACAAAAAACACTAAAGTTGCTCAATGCAAAGAACTTGATGAACTTATGCAACAACTATACGAAGTAAATCAACGTCTTTGGGATATTGAAGATGCTTGCAGAGATAAAGAACGAGTCAAAGAATTTGATGATGAATTTATTCAAATTACACGTAGCGTTTATATCAATAATGATCAACGCTGTGCACTTAAACGAAAACTAAATACCATCCTTGGTTCCAATTTAGTTGAAGAAAAATCATACGCAGCATATTAACTCAAATAAAAAAGGAGCCGCAGAAAATTCTGCGGCTCCTTTTTTTATAAAAATTTTTTATTTTTTTTCTTGTTTTTTATAATTATTAACGCTCATTTCTTGTTTATCGTCAATAGACTCATCAACTAATTCACAATTACAAAAACAATTTCCTAGTATCACGCACTCTACACAAACATACTTGAGCATCGTTTTACAAAAAGATTGCAAGCAACAGCTTTTTTTATTTTGTTTTACTTCTTTTTGTAATTCTATTTTTTTATTCATGCTCAATGCTGAAAAGCTAGATATGATTAAAATAAATAAAACACCATACATTTTTTTTTTCAATACCATACTCCTAAAAAAATACTCTTTTTTTATCCTGATTTACTAAAAAAAATAAAGAATTACACATGAAACATATTTTTTCTGGAAAAAACTCACGTAAAAACATAAACTTATATATAACTTTCTCTTATCACAAAGCAATGGAAAAAAAATACTATATGATAAACTATACAGAAACATTTAATGATTTTTTAAATACAAACCTCAATCCTGAACAAAAAAAATCTGTCATTCAAAAAAACGGAATATTTCTTGTTATAGCTGGTGCAGGATCAGGCAAAACGCGCGTTATCACAGCACGAATAGCTAATCTTATTTTACATCAAAACTCCGCCCCAGAAAGCATCATAGCACTCACCTTTACCAATAAAGCTGGCAATGAGATGAAAGAACGAGTAAAAGAATTTTTACCTCCTGGTTACCCAACACCATTTGTTGGAACGTTTCACTCATACTGTCTACGATTACTCAAAGAAAACAATAATCTTTTAGAACAACCATTCGTTTCTATCTTAGATGAAGATGAC
>DAOVGZ010000096.1 GCA_030672115.1 bacterium
AGAATATTTTTTATTATTTAGTTCGTATAGTTTTGTTTTTTCATTATAAAAAGAATTTGCAGCGGCATCGATTGCGATAACAAAACCTTGATTATGTTTTTTTTCAACAGAATTAATTGCTTCCATTAATGTATCGAGTGCTTCGTATTCATTGCGGAAGTTTGGAGCAAAGCCGCCTTCATCTCCAACAAGAGTGCTAAGATTTTTTTTCTTTAAAAGATTTTTTAATTCATAAAATAAAAGGGAGGTTGCTTCAATTGATCCACGAACACTTTGTTGTCCACGTGCAACAACCATAAATTCTTGAATAGCAAGGTTGTTATCAGCATGCATTCCACCGTTAATAATATTTATCAAAGGAATAGGAAGTGCAATTGTTTCTAGCTCACAAAGTCCTGCAATTAGTTCGTACGTTTCTAAATTTTCAATTGCTGCTTGTGCTCGAAGCATTGCAATGCTAACAGGAAGGATAGCATTTGCGCCTAGTTTGCTTTTGTTTTCAGTTCCGTCGAGTGCTATCATTTTTAAATCAGCTTCAACAACGTTTGGTTCTTGGCCAATTAATGCAGGTGCAATAATTTCTTCTATGTTAGTAATTGCTTTTGTAACACCTTTACCATCTAAACGTTTTTGACCATCACGTAGTTCAACAGCTTCGTGTTTTCCTTTTGATGCGCCAGAAGGAACAGAAGCTATAACACCGTGAGTACCATCAAGTACAATTTCGCATTCAACGGTTGGAAAACCGCGAGAGTCAAAAATTTCTCTACCAATAATTTGTGTAACTTTCATATGTATCTACCTTTTTTAAAAAAATGGAGGCGCAAACAAAATTTGTTTGCGCCGTTGTTTCGGGATTTATTTTTAGGATTTATTTTTAGGCAATAGTCTTAAGCCATATTCTTCAAGCTTTTCAGGCTCAACATCACTTGGAGCTTGCATCATTAAATCGTAACCACGTTGTGTTTTTGGAAATGCAATAACATCTCTGATTGATGTAGAGTTTGTCAAAAGCATAATAAGACGATCAAGGCCGAGAGCAATTCCGCCGTGTGGTGGAAAGCCTAATGTTTGTGCTTCGAGTAAAAAGCCAAACTTTTTTTCTGTTTGTTCTTTGGTTAGACCAAGAAGATCAAAAACCTTTTTTTGTTTTTCTGAATCATGAATTCTAATCGAACCGCCACCAAGTTCAACGCCATTGAGAATAACGTCGTAAGCTCGAGCTCTCATATCTTCTGGTTTTAGTTTTTCCCAACCTTCTTTTGGAGAAGTAAAGGGATGATGCATTGAATTAAAGCGTTTGCTATCTTTGTCGTATTCAAACATTGGAAAATCAACAACCCAAGAAAAATTAAATACATCTTGTGGAATAATGTCGAGTGCTTTAGCAAGAGCAAGGCGAAGACGCCCAAGAGTTGTCCACGAATCTTGGAACTGGCCAGCAATTAAAAATAAAACGCTGTCAGAGCCAACATTTTTAAAGATTTTTGATGCAAGTTCTTGAAAGTTTTCTGGCAAGAATTTTGCGACAGGGGATTCAATTTTTCCATCTTTGAATCGAATCCAAAGAAGTCCTTTTGCTCCCATTTTTTGTGCTTTTTCTGTCCAAGTGTTTAATTCAGAACGAGAAAAAGGACAGTTGCTTACATGTAGACCGCCAATTTTTCCACCTTTATCGATAACCGTTTGCAAGAATTTGAGTTCGGTTTTTTCAAAAAGGTTTGTACATTCACGAATTTTTAAACCAAATCGTAAATCAGGTTTATCACAACCATAAGACCCAAAAGCTTCATCATAAGACATCCGAGGAAATGGAGTTGTAATTTGAGTGTTATATAATTTTTTAAATAAATGAGCTAAAAGATTTTCGATAATAGTTTGAATATCATTTTCTTTTACAAAAGACATTTCAATATCAAGCTGTGTAAATTCTGGTTGTCGATCTGCGCGTAAATCTTCATCACGGAAACAGCGAGCAACTTGGAAATATTTTTCCATGCCACCAGCCATTAAAAGCTGTTTATATAATTGCGGTGATTGTGGCATAGCATAGAAAGAACCATGATGAAGTCGAGAAGGAACAAGGAATTCGCGTGCACCTTCAGGAGTGTTTTTTGTTAAAATAGGTGTTTCTATTTCGTAAAAATCTTTATTTTGTAAAAATTCACGCATTGCAAAAATTGCTTTATTTCTGAGCGCCATACGATCGCGCATTTGTGGGCGACGTAAATCAAGGTAGCGATATTTTAAACGAAGTTCTTCGTCAACATTATCTGCATTTTCAAGTGAAAAAGGAGGAGTTTTTGATTTGCTATGAACTGTTATAGTTTTAACTTGGAGTTCCCATTTTCCGGTCGGCATTTCTTTGTTAATAGTTCCTTCTATTCGTTCAATAACGACACCAGAAACAGAAATAACAAATTCG
>DAOVGZ010000025.1 GCA_030672115.1 bacterium
ATCATATCGTTAGGGTTTTGTGCGTGTGCGTTGATATTTGCGCCGTTATCAAGAAGTAATTTTACCATTTCTGTTTTGCCTTGTGTTGTTGCTCCAATTAAAGGAGTGGCTCCTTTATCGTTAACATTTTCAAGATATTCATTTTTTTTAATGGCTTTTTTAATGTCTGGTAAATCAGTATTTGTTTTCCAATAAAAATGAGGTAAAAGTACAATAGAAATAGTTAGCAATAAAAATGCTAATTTTAAACAGAGAGTGCATATAATCATCTTTTTATTTTTCATTTTATTGCCTTTTTAAAAACCAAAGAACATTTTTGTTTTAGTTTTACCGTAATAAAATTATTAAATGATATTCAATAGATAGACGATTCCATTAAATTTTTTAGGGTGTATACTTATTGTGCGGGTTAGTCTTCCTCTGGGGCCGAGCTTCCTTCCTCGAAAGGGTTTGCATGTTCTCTCTAGGTGATAAAGTGGTCTACCCTGGACATGGAGTTGCAAAAATTAGCTGCATTGTTGAAAAAATTATTGCAGGCAATGTCTCTCGATTCTTTGAGCTTAAATTTTTGAATAAAGACATGACTATTTTAGTTCCAATAAGTAATCTTTCTTCTATTGGTTTGCGACGGTTGAGTTCGGATAAAATTATTGATGATGTTTTTGAAATTCTTTCCAAGCCAGCGAAGTTATGTCACGATTCAATGCTTAGTAATTGGAACAAAAGAAGTAAGGATTATCAAAACAAATTGCGAACAGGTGATTTATATGAAATTTGTAGAATTTATCGAGAATTAAATCATCTAGCAGCGAGAAAAGAGCTTTCTTTTGGGGAGAAAACATTATTACTTCAAACTGAATCTTTGCTTGCAGAAGAAATTTCTTTGGTAAAAGACTTGGGTGAGGAAAAAGCTATAGCGCGTTTGCGCTCACTTTTTGTTTCGATTTCTCCGGTTTCATCAGGGATGCATTTAGTATAATAGTTTTTGATTTAATAATAAGTTGTTTGGAGCCTTTATAGGCTCCTTATATTTTAGACTATGAATAAAAAAAAAGTACCATTTTCTCTTTGTATATATGGCCCAACGGCTTCGGGGAAAACTGATTTCGCTTTAGAGCTTGCACAGGCTATACCAGCAGAAATTATCAATGGTGATATGGGACAATTTTATACCCCTATGTCAATTGGAACAGCAAAGCCTGATTGGAAGAATGAACCGGTTAAACATCATCTTTTTGATCTTATTAATGAACCAAAACGGTTTACTGTTTGTGAGTATCGTCGCTTAGTTATTGATGTTGTTCATGATATCTGGAGTCGTGGAAAATTGCCGATTATTGTTGGTGGTTCTGGTTTTTATTTAAAATCTATTTTTTTTCCACCGTGTGATGGTTTAAGGGCAGATTTTATTTATAAAAAAGATGCTTCTAGTAACGAGTCGTTATGGGAACAACTCAATATTGTTGATTCAAAACGAGCGAGGCAGATTGATAAAGCAGATGAATATCGTTTAAAGAGAGCGTTAGCTATTTGGCAACAAACGGGGAAAAAACCATCTGAATTCGCTCCAAAATATGAACCTCCATTTGATTTTTTATTAATAAATTTAGATCGGGACCGAAAAGAATTGTACGAAAGAATTGATAGACGTACGGCTATAATGTTGCAAGAAGGTTGGATTGAAGAAGCGCAATTTTTACTTGGTACTCAATGGGAACCTTTTTTGTATGAAAAAAAGGTAATTGGGTATGATATTTTATTTAATTACCTTAAAAGTGCAAAAACAAAAGATGATTTATTATATGCGCAAAAAGAAATTCAAAAAGTTACACGTCACTATGCAAAAAGACAGCAAACCTTTTTTAAAAGCTTAAAACGGCAATTGCAACAAGCTTTAATTAATTGTTGTGGTGTTGATTGCAAGCAAAAAGTAGAGTCTGTTGACTTGACTTTATTAGACCGTCATTTATACATAAAGCAGTTATCAAAACGGTTATGGCCACATTTAAAAAAAGTGTAATAGTATGAATAATTCACAAGATAATTTTGAAAAGAATGAAAAAAAATCAAAAGAAATTGGTATTTTTTTAACTGCAAAACAAACAAGTTGGGTTGTTTGTTCAATTATTTTTGTTCGTTTTTTTGTTTTTATTTCCGGTTATTTCTTAGGGAAGAAAAAAGCAGTAGAAAAATTCTATAGTAAAATTCAGCAAGATTCATTTGCTGACCATATTTATTATTCGATGTGTTCAATGTATGACAAAATTGATGATCAACAAGAAAATAAAGATAATGTTGAACCTCGAATTATTGTCGATCAAACAATTGCATTATCTCAAGAAAAAATAAACAATGATGATTCAGAGGTAGTAAAAAAGAATACTAATAAATCTGAAAAAGAAAAAACGATTGTTGCTGAAATTGAAAAATCTGAATCTGTTATTGCGCAAGAGAAAAATGACTGTCAATATTATGCAGAGTTGATAGGATTTGGAACCTCAAAAGCTGCTGATAAGTTTGCTCGACGTTTACAAGATGACAATGTTATTGTTTCTGTTAAAAAACGTAAAAGCAAGACAGCTCGAGGAAAAGTAATTATTTGGTATCAAGTTGTTAGCCAGGCGTTTAGTGATAAGAATGATCTTATTGCTTTCGTTGATGATATTTCAGCTCAAGAACGGCTAAAAGATGTACGTATAGTTACGTGCTAGTTTATAAGTTTTTTTTCTATCAGTTTAATAAAGAGTTAGTAATTTTATATTCAAGAAAGGTTTTTTTCATGATTACAAAGATACGTCAGTTTATAGACAGTAAAGCCGCAAAAGTTCTTCTTATTCTTCTTGTGGCAGCAATTGGAGGTCTTTTTACCTTGCCTCTTATGTTCAAAAAGGGATCTGGTGGACCATGGATAGCAAAAATAAATGGAGTTTCTCCTTCTTATAATGACTTTTCAAAAAAAGTTATGACAAATGAACGGCGCATAAGAGATTTTCGCGCACAATATGGTCAACTCGCTGATATGCTTATGCAATCAATGGGGATGAATCTGAATCCACAAGTTTTGGCTGCAAATCAACTTATTCAAGAAGAACTTCTTAATCAGTTAGTTGATAAACTCGATATTCACGTAGATGCTCAATATGTAGAAGATATGCTTGTAGATCCCAATGCTATTTTTGGAGAGCTTTCAGAAGTTATTCCTCCTGCAGTGTATGATTTTGAGCGTGGTGGAATTGACTCTATGAAGTTAAAAAATTATTTGCGTAGATTTGGTATTACCATTACTGAATTTGAAGAAGAAATTCAACGATTGGTTAAGCGTAACTTTGTTCTTAAATTGGCTCTTGGCGCTTCTTATGAACCTCAATCTATGATTCGCTCTGCGTTTATTCAAAAACATGTACCACGTAATTTTTCTGTACTTACTTTTGATTTTGAAAAATATCTTAAGGATGTAAAATCAGAACCTATTTCTAAGAAAGATTTAAAAATATTTTTTGATGAACAAAATAAAAAACATAAGCGTTATTTTGTCCCAGAAAAACGATCTGGTATGTTGTGGGAGTTTGATGCGCAAAGTTATGGTTTAGTTCTTGATCAGGATGAAGTTGAGTCTTACTATAATGGCCATAGACAAAGAAAGTATGTTGAAGCTCCTGTTAAACTAGAAGTTCGCAGAATTTTTATTAAAGATTCTAATGCTCTTTCTCCAACTCAAGCAATCAAACCGTTAAAAGTTAAAGCTATTGATTTACATAAAGAGTTGATAGCCGATTCTTCTTTATTTGCGCAAAAAGCAAAAGAGCTTTCTGATGACAAAGAAAGTGCAAAAAATGGTGGGCTTTTACCTGTCTTTTCTCGTGGGACGTATGAACGTGATTTTGAAAAGGCAGCGTTTTTATTAAAAAATGATGCTGATATTTCTAAAGTAATTACAACAAAAGATGGGTATGAAATTGTTCAACGTGTACGTAGAATTTCGGCAGTTGTAAAACCTTTGAGTGCAGTAAAGTCTGAAATTAAAAACACTCTACTTGAAAAGAAGTTCAAAAATCAGTTCTATAAAGATATGAAGCGATTTATTCGTGGAGATCATAAAGATACTTATAAAGATGAGCTTCTTGCTAAAAAAAGAAAAGTGGTTGCAATAGATCCAATGGAAAAAGCAGACAATAAGCTTGCAAAGTCTCTTTTTAAGAAAAAATCAGGTGAATATAGCTTTTATATAGATGGTGGTCGTGGTTTTGTTGTTCAAACAACAAAAATAAACAAGCGTTTTCTTCCGGCACTAGAAGCTGCTAAGATTACGGTTGAAACTGATATGTATGAGCAACGGGCAAGTAAAGCGCTTGTAAAAGCAATGAGCTCAGCTCAAGAAAAAGCAAAAACAGGATCTTTGGACAGTTTGAAAGTTGAATTTGATGCAAAAATGCAAACAACAGGCATGATAAAACCTGATGATGCTGATAAAATGAAGGCTCTTAAAAAAAGAGGTCTACCTGTTGATCAAATGTTGGCTTTAGAAAAAGTTGGCATGATTGGTAGCTCAATGGGAGCTGCAGATGGTTATCTCTTTAAGGTTGAGGCAGTAGAGTCATTTAGTGAGGATGAGTTTATTCAAGCTAAGGCTGAAATTAATAAAACTCTTAAAGTAGAAGGATCACAGCTTGTTGTTGCAGCTCTGGTTGCGTTTTTGCACAGGACAGCTAAAATAGAAGTAAACAAAACTATTGTTAACATAGGTGAATAATTTTCTATATGAAAAATAAAACAACCAGAACAGACAAAAAGGCTGTTGTCATGAATAATGAGCAATCTTTTAAAAAGAAAGCTTTAGAAGTCACATTTGCTCAAATAGATAAGCAGTATGGTAGCGGAGCGGTTATGCTTTTAGGGCAGTCAGCTAACAATAAAATAGATGTTATTTCAACAGGCTCTATTTTAATTGATCAAGCTCTTGGAGTAGGTGGATTGCCAACTGGAAGAATTATTGAGATTTTTGGCCCAGAGGCTTCAGGCAAGACAACGTTAGCCTTGCATGTTATAGCTCAGGCACAAAGAAATGGTGGCATTTGTGCTTTTATTGATGCAGAACATGCTTTGGATTCGTCTTATTCAAAACGATTAGGCATTAATATTGATGATTTAATTATTTCTCAGCCTGATTATGGTGAGCAAGCTCTTGATATTGCAGAGATGCTTATTCGCTCTGGAGCAGTTGATGTTATAGTTATTGATTCTGTTGCAGCTTTAGTTCCAAAAGCTGAGCTTGAAGGCGATATGGGGGATGTTCATGTTGGGCTTCAGGCTCGTTTGATGTCTCAGGCTCTCAGAAAATTAACTTCTGTTGTTCACAAATCAAAAACTGTTTTGATTTTTATAAATCAGCTTCGACATAAAATTGGTGGTATGGCTTTTGCTAATAAAGAAACAACTTCAGGCGGAAACGCTCTTAAGTTTTATTCATCAGTTCGTTTGGATGTTCGTAGAATAGCAACACTCAAGAGGAATGATGTTCTTTTTGGTAATAGAATCAGAGTAAAGGTAGTTAAAAATAAAGTTGCTCCTCCTTTTAAAAAAGTTGAGCTCGACCTTTTATTTAATGAAGGTATCTCCAAGGGGCTTGATTTGCTTGATGCAGCGCTTCATTATGGTGTCATTAAGCAGTCTGGGTCGTGGTTTGCTTTTGATGATAAAAAGATAGCACAAGGCAGAGATCAAGCTTTAAAATTTTTAAATTCTAATAAAGAAATTGCTGATGCGATCTTTACAAAGGTTTATGAGGTGATATCTTTAAATGAGAGTGATGCAAAGGTTGCTCTGTAAACAATTGTTTACAGTTGGTTATGGAATTATTTTAACCGTAGGTTCATTTTGAAAGACAGAAGAAATGAAAGAGGCTCACGAAAAAACGTGGTCCCTATTAATGAAAACATTCGCGCTGACAAGGTTCAAGTCATTGATCAAAATGGTGTGAATCAGGGAGTTCTTCCGCTTTCTCAGGCTTTACTTTTGGCCAAAGAAGCTGAATTAGATCTTGTTTTGCTGTCTGAGACAGGCAATCAGGGTGCTCCGGTTACAAAGATTATGGATTTTGGTAAAGCTTTGTATGAGAAAAAAAAGAAGCTTTCTGAAGCAAAAAAACACCAAAAAATAATTCAGGTAAAAGAAATTAAGCTTCGTCCCACAATTGATACGCACGATTATGAAACAAAACTGACTCGTGGTATCAATTTTTTAAGGGATGGAAAACATCTCAAAGTTACGCTCATGTTTAAAGGTCGTGAGGTTGCGACAAAAAGAGAGCGTGGGAAAGATCTTTTCGATCGAATTAATAAAACATTTGAAGAAAATGATCTTTTAAAGCAGTTAGTGCAAGAAAAAGATTCAGCGGCCGGAAGATTTTGGTCAAGAATTTATTATTTAAAATAAAATATAGTAAAATACATGCCCTTTTTGGGTGTAGGCGGGGAAAATATTATGCCAAAGATGAAAACACATTCAGCATCAAAAAAACGTTTTAAAAAGACTGGAAATGGTAAAATTAAAAGAGGTAAAGCTTTTAGGCGTCACCTTTTAACAAAGAAATCAAGGAAGACTAAACGCGCATTGCGTCATAGTTCATATGTATGTGCTAGTGATGCTGCGAATATCAAAAAGTTGCTTCCTTACGGCTAGTCTAGTTTTTATTATTTGATTTGGAGAATTTAACATGAGTAGAATTAAATCTGGTAAAGTTACAAGAAAAAGACATAAACGTTTACTTAAGAAAACAAAAGGTTTTTGGGGACAACGTAAAAACGTCTTTAGACGTGCAAAAGAAACACTTTTACGCGCAATGGCTTATGCCTTTAAAGGTCGTAAGTTAAAAAAACGTGATATGAGATCATTGTTTATTACTCGTATTAAAGCTGCAGCAGTACAAAACGGGACTTCTTATAGCAGATTTATCAATGGTCTTAAAAAAGCAAATATTGAACTCAACAGAAAAATGCTCAGTCAATTGGCAATTTTTGAGCCAGAATCCTTTGCTAAACTTGTTGATATTGCCAAAGGTTGAGTCTCACTTGACAATAATTTGATAAACCGATTAGACTTTTAATCAAATTATTGTAGTGAAGAAAATTAAGATCTATCTTCTAAAAAAGGGGTTGGTAATGGAAGCTCTCAACGTACTTGAGAATAAAATTTTAACTTTGCTTAGTTTTATTAAAAAGCTCAAAGTAGAAAATGATTCTTTGAAAAAGGAATGTGAGCAGCTGAAAATAGAATGTACAGAGCTTACAAGCAATCAGGTAAAAATAAATGAAGAAAATACCTCATTGCATAAAAACGTTGAACAATTAACTAAAAAGTTGGAAACAATTGAAGAATCTATGCTTTTGAATAACAAAGGCATGGATTTGTTAAATCAAGAAAAAGTAGAAACAAAACTTCTCATAGATGATTTAATTAAAGATATTGATTCCCTCGTAGAGAGCGAAAATCAACAATGAGTAAAGAAAAAAAAAAGTATACGGTAACCATTTTTGGTGAGCAGTATACAATTATAAGTGATGATGCGCCTGACCACGTAATGCATGTGGCGGCGCTTGTTGATTCTTCTATGCAAGCGATAGCTCAGAACTCAAATTTGTCCGATAAAAAAATTGCTGTACTTACAGCTTTACAGTTTGCAGGCAAGCTTTTGTCTTTAGAGAGTGCGACCAAAGAAGAAAAAATAAAATATGAGGCACTTGTAAGCCATATTGATCAAGAAGTTTCATCAAAACTTCTTTCTTGAGTGAATTCTTTTTCCGTTGATTTTTTAGTGTAGACATTACGTTTTTATTTGTTTGTTTTGTCTTTTAATGCGTCAGTTGCAGTTTAAATAACAATTTTTTGTTATTTAATTGTTATGACGCTTTTTTTCTTTTTAGCTTCTTTTCAGTAAAAAATATTTTAGAAAAATTTGAACGTGTAATTTTGTATATATAGAATTTATTTTTATTAGGTAGGAATAAAATGGTTTCACTTATAGTAGTTATCGGCTTAGGTGTGTTGTTTTTCAACATATTTTTGCTTTGGTACGCAAAACGAAGTATGGAAAAATCGAACACCATGCTATCAGAAGCAAAAGATCGGTTAAAAAATGCCAAGCGTGATATTGAATCAGAACGTAGAGAAGCTTTGCTTAAAGTTAAAGATGATGTTTATAAACGTCGTCATGAGTTTGAACACGATATGAAGCGTGAACGCTCGGATGTAGATCGTCTTCATGCTCGCTTGAATACTAAGTACGAAGTCATAGAAAAAAAAGAACAACATGTTGATGATCTTCGTAGAGATTTGCAACAAAAAGAACGTGGCTTATTGCGAACGGAAGATTCTCTTCGTTCTGAAGGGAATAAATTAAAAAATCTTTATAATGAGCTTGTTACAAAATTGGAACGTTTGAGTAATATGACCCAAGATGAAGCAAAACAAGCTTTATTCGATACACTTTCTTCTGAAGTAAAACTTTCAAGCCAAAAATGGATTCAAAAAATAGAAGACGAAGCAAAGCAGCAAGCAAAAAATAAAAGCCGTAGCATTATTATTACCGCTATGCAGAGATATGCTGCAGAACAAGTTGTTCCACATGCTTCTGGTATTGTTCATTTACCAAGTGATGAGATGAAGGGGCGTATCATTGGGAAAGAAGGCAGAAATATAAAAGCTCTTGAAATGGCTACAGGAATGGAGTTTGTTATAGGTGATACTCCTGAAGTTATCACTATTTCTGGTTTTAATCCTATTCGTCGAGAAATTGCAAGACGATCACTAGATCGTTTAATTGCGGATGGAAGAATTAATCCAACACGCATTGAAGAAACTGTTCAAAAATGTGAAACAGAGCTTGATGAAATTATTCAAGATTATGGAAATCAAGCAGTATTAGAACTTAATTTGCAAAGTGTTGCACCAGAAATTATAACACTTTTGGGTAAACTTCACTTTAGAACAAGTTTTTCTCAAAATGTTTTATTACACTCAAAAGAAGTGGCTATTATGGCTCGTATGATTGCAGAAGAATTAGGGCTTGACGGTTCTATTGCGCTTCGTGCAGGATTGTTCCATGACATAGGTAAAGCTGTTTCGGCTGAGGTTGAAGGACCTCACGCACAAACAGGTGGTGAAGTATTACGTCGTTGCGGGGAAAGTAAGATTATCGTTAACGCCGTAGAGTCACATCATGAAGAATCCAGCTTTATTTCTCCTTATGCTCCTATTTTGTTAATTGCAGATACTATTTCTGCTTCTCGTCCTGGCGCTCGTAGAGAAACTCTTACAACCTATTTAAAAAGACTTTCCCGATTGGAAGAAATAGCAAATTCTTTTGACGGAGTTAAAAAAGCTTATGCTTTGCAAGCTGGGCGTGAGGTTAGAATTATTGTTGAAGAAGATCGCCTTACGGATGATCAATCTCGTGACCTTGCTCGTGATATTGCCAAAAAAGTTGAAGACGAAATGAATTTTCCAGGGCAAATAAAAATAAACGTGATTCGTGAAAAACGTTCTATTGAGTATGCACGGTAAGGATTACATATGAATAGCATTAGAATTTTGTTTTTAGGCGATATTGTTGGTAAGCCTGGGCGAGCATTATTTCAAAAGCATATTGGTCGACTTGAGCGAGAGCTTGGGTTTGATGGTCTTATAGTTAATGGTGAAAACAGCTCACATGGTCGCGGAATTACTTCTCGTACAATGAAGTTTTTTAAACATAATGGTGTTAATGTTGTTACGTCAGGAAACCATGTATGGGCAAACAAGGAAATTTATTCTTATTTAAATGAAAATAAAGACTTGTTACGGCCTGCAAACTATCCAACAGGGTGTCCTGGTGTTGGTTTTACAACATTTAGTTGTAAGGGTAGGGAAGTTGCTGTCATTAATGTGCAGGGACGAACTTTTATGCGTGATGATGTTGAGTGTCCGTTTAAAAAAACTGAATCAATTTTATCAATAGTAAAAAAGAAAACAAAACTTATTTTTGTTGATTTTCATGCAGAAGCTTCATCTGAAAAGATGGGGCTTGCTTATTTTCTTGATGGAAAAGTAAGCGCAGTTTTTGGAACTCATTCTCATGTACAAACAGCAGATGAACGTATTTTACCAGGTGGAACTGGATACATAACTGATGCGGGTATGGCCGGATCATTAAATTCTATGATTGGTATGACCAAAGCTCCAATTCTTAAGCGATTTTTAACGCAAATGCCTGTTAAATTTGTTGTTGATCTTGCGCCTCCTTTTGTCATGACGGGTGTTTATGTTGATGTTGATTTAGATACGGGGAAAACAACAAACATTCAACGAGTCAAAATTATTGATGAAGATCTTTATATAGAAGCCTCTATTAAGTAAGGATTTAATAATTATGTTTCTTGTTGCACTTCTTTATGCGCTCATTGCAGGAACATTTACCATTGGTAAATTAGTTCTACAATATTTTAATCCAATTTTTTTTATTGGTTTACGCATGATTCTAGGGGGTTCATTATTACTTGGATATCTTTATTTTTTTAAACGTTCTAATTTGTTTATTAAAAAAAAGAATATTTTTGATTTTGCTTCGATTATTTTGTTTCATATTTTTTTTGCTTTTGTTGCAGAGTTTTGGGCCCTTAAATATTTGAGTTCCTCTAAAGTTTGTCTTTTTTATAATTTGTCGCCTTTTATAGCAGCGATATTCTCATATGTTTGGTTTTCAGAACGTATGACTATAAAAAAGTTTTTTGGCCTGGCTCTAGGTTTTTGTGCCTTTTTACCGGTTTTGATTGATCGAACCACTGATTCTTCATGTAACGCTGTTGGTTTTTTTTCATGGCCAGAACTTGCAATGCTTTTTTCTGTTGTAAGTGCGACGTACGGTTGGATTGTTGTGAAAAAGCTTGGCAAACAAGGCTATAGTATGATTACTGTTAACGGCATAGGTATGTTCTTTGGAGGCATTCTCTCTATTGGTGTCTCCTTTTTTATTGAAGGAATACCAAGTTTTAGGGCTATTTCTGGGGACGTATCTACTGACATAGCAATAAGTATGGGTTACACATTTCTTTTGATTTTTCTTGCCAATGTTGTTTTTTACAATTTATATGGATTTTTGTTACGCAAATATACTGCAACATTTCTTTCTTTTGCCGGTTTTTTAACGCCTATTATAGCTGCGTTTTATGGCTGGATTTTTCTTGGTGAGACCATAAGAAGTTCTTTCTTTTTGACAATAGCGTTTGTTTTTGTCGGATTGTATATTTTTTACCAAGAAGAGTTAAGGCAAGGATATATAACTGCAAAAAATTAATTAATTGATTAAATTAATTAAAAAATAAATAAAAAAAAGAGCCGAAATATTTAGAATAATATTTCGGCTCTTTTTTTTATTTATTTTTTATAATATTGGAATTAATGGTGGTGGTGTAACCATTTTTTTCTTAGCTACTTTCTTCTTGGTGATTTTCTTTTTAGCAACTTTTTTCTTAGCTACTTTCTTCTTGGTGACTTTCTTTTTAGCAACCTTTTTCTTAGCTACTTTCTTCTTGATGATTTTCTTTTTAGCAACCTTTTTCTTAGCTACTTTCTTCTTGGTGATTTTCTTTTTAGCAACCTTTTTCTTAGCTACTTTCTTCTTGGTGACTTTCTTTTTAGCAACTTTTTTCTTAGCTACTTTC
>DAOVGZ010000047.1 GCA_030672115.1 bacterium
TTTGATTTTTCTGTTTCGGGCAACAAAATTTTTGCAATTAAAATCGAAGCGGGAATACCCATCATACTTGCCGCCAGCAAATCTGTAATCGGCACACCCATCGCTGCAAACACAACTAAAATTGAACCACTAATGGTTGCCATACCACTAACCATCACCAGCAAAAACTCTGATTGCGTCATTTCGCGCAAATATTCTTTAATCAACAGCGGGGCTTCAGTTTGTCCCAAAAAACTATTTGATATTGCACACAATGTTTCTGCACCAGTTGTCCCCAAAATAGGACGTAATAAAAAACTAATAGCAGCAACAACACGTTGTACAATTCCAAAGTGAAACAACAAAGCCATAAATGCACCAAAAAAAACAATTGCTGGCAACACCTTAATCGCAAAAATAAATCCCCACGGACCACTTGGATCTGCCAGACTCCCAAAAACAAAAGATGATCCTGCATCAGCAGCTAAATACAACTGACTTACACCGTAAGCAATTCCTTGCACAATTTTTTGCCCTAACTTAACTTTGAGCATCAAAAAACCAATAAAAAAGTGTAAGCCTAAAGAACTTAAAACAAGTTTAAAATTAATATTAGAACGCTTGCGAGAAAAGAGCCAAGCAATAGAAAGGATAACTAAAATACCAACAAAATTTAAATATCGATTATGCTCAAGCAAATGACTAACCAAAAACATGCGAACTCCTTGCAACTAAATCGGTTTATAAAAGTGGAATAAAATATTACCAAACAAGTATAGCGCAAGGTTCCTTTAAACGTGAGCAGGAATATAAAATTATTTTGTGCACTAAAAAAACAAAAATAATCGGTCAGCAAAAGCATATCTATTCAATTTTCTTGTAAAACCCTTTTAAACAAGGCAAACTACGATAAAACAACCATTTTCAACCATTTATTCAAAGATAGACATTATGAAAAAAACAGCACTCCTTTTTTGCACTATTTTTACCTTTAGCACTAACACCATGAATAACAATAAAAAAATAGCTAAAAAATTTGCAGAAAAAATAAATGTTCAGCACAAAAATAACAATTATAAGTACTACAAATATAAAATATTATTTTTACCCAACCCCGAATCAATATTGATAACCTTAAAACAAAAAGAAATTATAAAAATTGAATACTCTGCAAAAACAGAGCCAAAAGTTTTAGTTACTATTCACAAAACATGGGGAAGCTTTGATAGTCTGAAAAATCATCCTTACCTTTTAAATAAAAAAAACGAAATAGAAAAAATATACAAATACGAAAAAAACAAATGGAAAAGCAAAATAATATCAAAATCAATACTGCTTCCACAAAATAAAAATTTAGAAATAAATAGTACCTTAGAAACGATAAAAACACAGTTTAAAAAAAATCACGAAAAGAAAATAAAAGAAAAAAAAATAATCAATTGGGAAGTTAAACGTTACAAAGGCATCAATACGATACAATAATATAAATAAATTTAACTAAAAACACCTAAAGTTCTATGCTAAAAATAAAGGCCAACTTAAAAAATAGTTTTTTCGTTAATGAAAAAGAATAATAATGAATAAAATTGTATTTTGTATTACTCTTTGGCTATTATCGCCACAAATTATAGCAATGGAAAACAACAATAATACTTTTATACAAATATTCATGCGCACTTTTTTTCCATGTTTTTACACAAAAATAAGTACATTTCCTGAAAAATATTCATTCGAAAAGTCACTGAGCAATGAATCGTTAAGTGATGAAATATTAAATAAATCTGAAAATGATTTCTTAAATATGGAGGATACTTTTAATTCAATCGATCAAAAAGAAATCAAAACAAATATTCAAAGTAGGAATGATTCATTACTTGATAAAAAATACACAGACTTATTAAATCAATCTGACGATGATTTTCTTAATATGAAAGACACTTTTGATTCAATAGACCCAGAAGAAATTAAAACAAAAATAAATAACAAAAAAAAAATAAATACTTCTTCTTTTCCAAAAAACTGGGAACCCATAGAAGAAATTTCAAGTGAATTTTCATCTGAATCTGAAGAAGAAATAAAAGAGAAAGAAATAAGAAAAGTCGAAGAAAACGAAAAAGAACGAAAAATTAGATTGCAAAAAATTTCATTCCGGCTTGAAAAAGCATACAAAGAAAATAAAACTTTTACTGAAGTTTTAAACGAAGACTAACCGCCAAAACGATCTAAAATCGATTGATTTTTTCGAGTTTCTCTTTCTTCATTACGAAGAGCTTGAATAATTTCATCCATGTGCCCTTCCATAACAACATCCAGTTTTTTAAGAGTAAGTCCAACTTGATGATCAGTTACACGGTTTTGTGGATAATTATAAGTTCTAACTTTTTCTGATCGACCACCGGAACCAACCTGACTTTTTCGTATTTTACTCATTTCAGCTTGCTGTCTTTCAATATGCGCAACAAGTAAACGTGATTGCAGCCGCTTCATTGCTTTTGCTTTATTTTTATGTTGTGAGCGTTCGTCCTGACAAGAAACAACAACTCCACTTGGAATATGCGTTATTCTAACAGCAGAATCAGTTGTGTTAACATGCTGACCACCAGCACCACTTGCACGAAACACATCAATACGTAAATCGGAAGGAACAATAGTAACATCAACTTCTTTTGCTTCAGGCAACACTGCTACAGTTGCTGTTGATGTATGAATTCTACCAGCACCTTCAGTTGCGGGAACCCGCTGAACTCTGTGAACTCCAGATTCATATTTTAAGTGACCGTAAACATCTTTGCCTTTGATATGCAAAACAACTTCACGAAAGCCACCAAGATCTGTAGTGCTTGAACTATCAACTGCCGTTCTCCATCCTTTTGTAAGAGCATAATTGGTGTACATTTTAAGCAAGTCGCCTGCAAACAATGCTGCTTCTTGCCCACCGGTACCGCCTCGAATTTCTAAAAAGACAGAGCGGTTATCATGTTCATTAGGTGGAAAAAGGAGCTCATCAAGATCCGATTGTTTCTCTTTGAGGTCTCCCTCAATAGTTACAATTTCTTCTTGATAAAGCTCCAGCATATCTTTGTCTGTATTGGCCTCAAGCATCTGCGTTGTTTCTTCAAACGCTTTTTTTAAAGCCTCAACATCATTATATTTTGATAAAAGATTAGAAAGCTGAGACAACTCTTTTTGTATCACATGACGTTTTGAATTATCAAGTGCAGGATCTGCTAAGGATGAGGTTAATTTTTCATGTCTTTTTTGTAACTGATCCCATTGATTAGCCATTGCTCAACTTTTCCTTGTAAGTTATTTTTTACCTTTTTTGAATTTTTTATACTTAGCTTGGAATTTCTCAATTCTACCAGCAGTATCTACAAATTTTTGGTCGCCAGTAAAAAATGGATGACACTTTGAACAAAGTGTGGTTTTTATTACTTTCGATGTTGAGCTAGTTTGTAACAATGCACCGCAGGTACATGTAGCTGAAACTTCGAATAATTCTGGATGAATACCCTTCTTCACAATTGGTCCTTATGATTTTGAATTGCCAGGCAATTATTTTTCACCTGTTTAATAATCGAATACTACCTATAGTATCGTAAAAAAAGCGTTTTTTGTAAAGAAGATCAAATATGGAACACTCTTATCAACAAAGAAAACAAAAATCTTAAAAAAACAAAACTTCCATTATTTTGCCAAAACAGACTCTAGTTCAGCCGTAATGCCATTTTTAACTGCTCGTAAAATTTGCTCAATCTTCCTTTTATTACCTTCAAACAAAATACCTTCGTTAGGAGAAAGAATAATTTTAACGTTATGCCCCTCTATATTAACAACCTTACGCCCTTCACTAATACCAATGGTTGTATTTTTAAATGCAGGCAAAGCTTCTATTCGTCCAACAATAATATTAAACATCTGTGTTGAGCCTATAACTCTAAAAAGCCCAATATTTAAAATATATTCTCCAGGCTTAACACCCTTTTTTAATCTAGCATCTAAAGCAGAAAACCCTATAGATAATAAAACAGGAGCTACAACAGCAGAAAGAACAATAACAACAACCGCAATAACATATACATCATGCGGCAAGACCCGCGATCCATGTAAAATAGTTGCAACAACTAATCCAACTTCTCCTCGAGCGGCCATTGAAGAACCAAAAAGGTATCCCTCTAAAATAGACCATCTATTTTGCTTTCTTCTACCAGAAAGGTTACTAAGTCCTATCGACATAAAGCAGGCAACATGTTTAGAGAAAACAGCCAAGAAAAGCAACAACAGAACAATACCCCATTGCGAAAAACTTAAAATTGTAATATCAACCTGAAGCCCAATAGATCCCAAAAAAATCGGTAATAAAACAGCATTAACAAAAGGAGAAATAACTTTTTCTGCCTGATGCCGCTTATCACCCATACGATGGAATAACCCTGCAAAATAGGCTCCCGTTATTCCCGAGAGCCCACCAATTAATTCTGCAAAAGAAAAATATAAAAACATTACTCCGTTAGCAACCGGCGCAATTAAATGATTTAACTTAAATCGTTTAAGCTGTCGAAGTAGCGGCGGAATAATAAAGTAACCGGTAGAAAAAATAACAGCAAATGACACTACCATATACAAAAGAGCTTGCCATATTCCACCTGCATGATGACCAACATCAATTCCCTTAATCTCACCAAATGTTCCACCTTGCAAACAAATCAAAAATAAGGACAATATGATAACTGCAATAATATCATCGATAACCGCAGCTCCCAATGTCGCCTTAGAAACACGCAAATGCATCTTATTTTTAGAAAAGAACATAGCAATAGGAATAGAAACACTAGTTGCAGAAAAAACAAGACCCAAAGCGAGCGCTTGTACCACGCTAAATGTTCCATAAAAACCATAAAACATCCCTGCCGCAACCATCACAATTGGAACCAATGCACCAAAAAGGCCTGCTGATATTGCAGTTACACCTACATTTAAAATATCTTTTATATCAGTTTCGTGCCCTGCTATCCATAGTAAATATGGAACTGTAAAGACTGCTGAAAGCAAAAGAATAAAAATAATGAATATATCTGTAGAAGCTAAAGCATAAAGCTGACTGGTCGCCCAATCATATGCTAAAAAGGGACCAGAAAAAATTGCGAGACTTTTAACCTTTAAAAAAGACGGACCAAGTAAAACTCCTCCTATGATTTGCCCTGCGATAACAGGCAATCTGAGTGTAAGTTTAAGAAGTTTTCCAACAAAAGTAGTCCACAAAAGTAAAATAGCTAAAAACAATGTACATTTTGCAACAAAATGTGGATTTAAACCTGAAGCTATTAAAACCCCTCGTGGTATTGTTAAATTCTTAGCTCGAGCCATCATTGGCATATAAATAAATGAAAGGCTAACAACAGAACACCACTTGAACCAACCCCATACTCTAGACATATAACGGCCTTTCACGATTTCTATCAAATATCTATTTTTAATTATTGTACGCCTGAGATAGATAAAAACAAGATAAAGACTTTAAATAGGCTCAAAACAACCTAATCAAAAGGATTTCCTCATACGAAACCAGCCACCCTGCTATTTTCAATTTGAATATTATTGAAAATAGTCTGCCAAAAATGCAAGACTTAAAGAATGATAAATAATTCAAAAAGAATCTAGTGCCGTAAATAAAAAAATATAAAAAAAGGACAAAACAATGAAAAAATTGCTCATAATCCTTTCTTTAATTGCATTTCTACCACTTATATCCAAATATGGTGACTATAACTTTTCAAAAAAAACTACTAATGATAAAGAACTATCACTCAAAAACGCATACGAAAAAATTATCATACTTAAAAAAAAACAATCCAAAGTTACATCTCTTTTAAAAATATATCTTAAAAAATATCAAGAATTTATTAAAAGCAAGGCTAAATATACCCCTGGAGACTCCATAACAACTATCTTAAAAAACCTTCAGCAATTGATTGCTCTCAAAAAAAGAATAAACAAAAGAATCGCACAACACCTAAGGCTATACCCTGAACTTTTAACAAAACCTAAAAATTAAGCTGGAAATCACCCCTTTTAACATTTTATTTTTTTTAAAAAGTTTCAATATGTAATTTTCCTTGCTTTTCTCCATATAGAAATGCGACAATTTAAATAGGAAATAGTTTTCAAATGAAGCTAAAAAAAAAGGAATATCATGAAAAAGCAACTGTTCTTAACACTTTTCTTAACGATATCTATACTTTCAACACCTGCAATATCTGCAAGTGAACCAAAAAAGGATGTTGTTAAAAAAATAGAAACCTCCAAAGACAAATCACTTTCTGGAACAATTAATAAAATAAAAGCACTTCTTCCATTTTTAAAGCTTGGGCAAGAATTTGTACAACCAATTCTTGAAGGTTTTGGTCTTAAAGATCTTGCAAAAGCTGTCGATAAAGCTGTAATAGCTTCCAGTGGATTCATAAAAGAATCGGAAAGAAAAGAAGGACCGCGAATTGGCACACTTATTGATTTATATGCTCAAATGCAAGAAGCTTCAGCTCTTTTAACAACAGATTTAGAAAAAATCATCGTAACACTCGCAAAACCACTAAAATTGCTCTCTCCTCTCATTGTTGGACCACTCAAATTATTTGTTAAAGATAAAGATGCTGAAGGTAACAAAATAATTGTCATAAAAGGAAAAGATGCTGAAGGCAACCCAACAAGAGAAGAAATCAAAGTAGAAAAATTTGCTGAAATGTTGCCAGAAGTTATCATTGAAAAAATCTTTAGCTTTGTTAAAGCGTATGAAAAAGTTCTTTCAAAGCTTTTAAAAGCATATATTGATGCCAAAGAAAAAATTGAAAATGCAAAAGATAAAGTCAATGACGTAAAAAATGCAATCATCAAAGTAACTAAAGAAATAATAGAAGAAGAAAATCTTTCTCCTGATGTAAAAAAAGCTCTCGATGATGCAAAAGAAAAAATTGAAAACATACAAAAAGTAATCGAAACAAAAATTATTCCCTTAAAAGAAATGATTGAAATTGAAAAACTATAAACATTTTCAAAAAGATTAAAAAAAGAGGGTTTTTAAAAGCCCTCTTTTTTTTACGTAAAATAGCATTGTTCAAAAAAAAGATATATTTGAATCTACTCGTTGCAAAAAAATAATTAATAATTTTTGCTTTTTCAAATACTACTTCCATATACCAGAAACATCCACCTGCAAAACTTGCTTTTTCAATATTGTTTGCTTCGATAAAAGCCATAAAAGTTCCTATCAAAAAAACAACACCAAAAAAAATCCCGATCCTTCCTAATGTCTTGACACCACAACCACCCGAGAACAATAATAAAAAACAATAAACATATAAAAAAAGGAACTCTATGAAATACTCTATAATCGCTCTCATTATTTTTTTCACTATTATCATTGCCTGGCAACTTTGGTATGTCCTTCTTATTGGAATAAAAGAACCTACGTACAAAATTGTTGAAAAAAGAAATGGTTACCAAATTCGACAGTATGAACCTTATATTACCGCACAAGTAACAATGCCCGCTCCATACAAGTCAGCAATAAACAAAGGCTTTAAAATTCTTGCTGATTATATTTTTGGTGACAATAAAAGCTATATCAGCATGCCAATGACCGCGCCGGTGTTTACCCAAGAAGAATCAACCCAAAAAGAATACGATATTTCATTTGTTATGCCATTTAATTACAATTTAGAAACCCTTCCTCAACCGATAAATAAAATAATTCGCATCAAAAAACAAAAACCAAAATTGGTAGCCGTTTATACTTTTACCTGGTATCCATCAGACAAACGAATTGCACAACACAAAAAAGAGTTTATTAAAATTCTTGGACGTGATTACATACAAATGCGTGGTCCTATTTTGCTTGCTCGCTACAACCCTCCCTTTATTGTTCCCTTTTTAATGCATAACGAATTAATTGTTGAAATAAATGAATTAGAAAAAAA
>DAOVGZ010000063.1 GCA_030672115.1 bacterium
ACGCAGGAATAGATGAAAAAAAATCAAAATTTGTTGAATGTGAACTTAATCGTGAAGCTGCAATTAAAAAAGCTTACAAAAAATCTAAAAAGGGAAGCATTATTGCTCTTTTAGGAAAAGGGCCCGACGAGTATGAGCTAGTTGGTGATAAAAAGATTTTTTTTAGCGAAAAGCAGATTTTAAATAGTTTTTAAATTTTTTTCTTATTTATTTTTTGTATATTTTTGTAGGTTTTGTAAAAAGAGTAGGCGCTTGCGCTACCAAAAATTGCGGCACCAGCAGAGCCAAAAGTGACTCCCAAAATTTCTACTAATATGACTAATCCTATTAAAGAGGGATTGCCTGAGGATTGATTAAATTTTTTTGTAATTCCTAAACTTTCTTTTGCTAGATAAGCACATCCAGTTGCAAGAGTTCCAGTTCCTATTCCTATTGTCCACCAGATACCAGTTTGAGTTTTTCATTTTTGTTTAACTCAGAAGGTACTGCAATAGCAGAATTTCCTATTAAAGTTAAAAAGGAAAAAGTTAAGAAAAGAGATTTTTTATTCATTGTTGAAGCTTTCGTTTTTTAAATTTGTTCTTTTAAGATTTTTAAAGGTTTTATAGCAAGCATAACAGAACAAAGTGCAAGATATTAGTATTCCTGCTTTGCCGGCAATAATTGCTGTATCTCCCCAATCAATCATCCTTTTTGCGTTTATTGAAGCGGGATTAGATATTTTATTGTTTTCATTGGTGCCAACATTTATAATATTTTTGCATTTATAGCAGACAATTCCAGCTCCTACTCCTATTGTCCCCCAGATGCCAGCCTGAGTTTTTTTACTTTTGATAACAGCCTTAACATTTTCAAATGTTGATTTAGTTTTTTCATTTTTGTTTAACTCAGAAGGTCCTGCAAAGGCAGAGTTTCCTATTAAAGTTAAAAGGGAGAAGGCTAAGAAAAGAGATTGTTTATTCATTGTTGAATCTTTCGTTTTTTAAATCAGGAGATAATTACTGATCGGTGATAAAACAGTTTTAAGCTCCAGTTCCTTGAGTTGCTTTATTGGATTTTTTTTTAATAAAATCGGAAAATAGTGAAAAAAATGTCTCTTTACCACAAAGAAAAACAAATGTCCCACATATTGCTCCAAATATACATCCAGAAGCTGTCTCTTTTGCTCCTTTTCCAGTGAGTATTTCAAGTGGGTATTTTGGGATGGTCTTTAGCCCTTTGTAGTTTATATTTTTGGTGCTTTTTGTGATTCCATTTTTAATTTGTCGTGTATTATTAATTGTCCAATTTGCAAATAATGATGTAAGTCCTCCATAAAATATTGCTGCTAAAGGGTTAAAGGAATACATGTTTGGAGTAAAAATTATTAAAATTGTCAGTAAAAGAGATTTTTTATTCATTGTTGAACCTTTTGTTTTTTAAATTTGTTTTTTTAAGATTTCTCGTCTGTACGTTTTGAGTGAAATATATACAAGCATTGTTACTTAAAAGAGTTTTTATAGTTCTGTGAGCAATTAATTTAATTTTAATGCTCTTATAAATAACTTTAGCTAAAATATAAAAAGTGTAAATATATTTTTATTTATCAATGCTTTTTCGAATATGTGATGAGCAAGACGCACCGACAATTAAAGTTTCTAGCCCAATTAAAAAAGTTGCTCCTCCATATAAACCCAAAAGAAGTAGGTTTTTTACTTTAAGTCCAGGAGGGAAATGTTTTGCAAATTGAACAAGTGAAGCATGAGTTGCAGCTCCAAACATTGTCGTTAGAACAGCAGAAACAGCCGCTGCAAGTTTTTGGCTATGGCGAGTGGGTGATTTTTTATTATTGTTTTTTTTATGAGAAATTAACGAAAGAATAAGGTTTGTTGGAGCATCACCAAAATCTTTTATTTTTTTTTGAAAAGATTTTTTTTGGACAATAGTTTGAAGGTTGTCTGCTGTTTTTTTTAGCTTTTGCTGAATTTTTACTTTGTTTTTTTTGTTAAGAATTTGTGCCGGTAATGTTGTTGTGAATGTTATGCCGACAATAATTTGAATTATGACTTTTTTCATTAGATCTCCTAATAGTACAAATATGATTAGTATTTTTAGGAGAATCTATAAAAAATCAAAAGTATGAGACAATCGTTTTTATTTTTTTACGATTGTTCGGCTTCCCACAGAGAAAATGTTTGAGCGAGTTCAACTTTTTTTTGATGTAAATCATTTTGATTTTTTGAATATTCATCTGTTCCATATTCAAAATCAGCAAATTTTATTTCTAGACGGGCAATTTCTTTTTCGAGTTTATTAATTTTGTTTTCTAGCTTTTTGCTTTCTTTTTGTTGTTTGTACAGATTTTTCTTTTTTACTTTTTTTGTTGGATTATTTGTGATGGCTGTCAAACAAGAGCCAGAAGACTGATTTTTTTGGTACAAATAAGATTCATAGTTTCCATGATACATTTGTATGCCATCAGATGAGAGTTCAGCAATATGGCTCGCCATTTTATTTACAAAATCGCGATCATGAGAAACAAATAAGATGGTTCCATGATACGCATTAAGAGCTTTGAGCAAGACTTCTTTTGATTGAATATCCAAGTGGTTGGTAGGTTCATCAAGAAGTAAAAGGTTTGCATCTTGCAGTAAAACACAGGCCATACTCACTCTGTTTTTTTCTCCGCCACTCAAAACACGGACTGGTTTATCAACCGTTTTTCCGCTAAATAAAAATGACCCTAAAAATGAACGAACTGTTTTTTCTGGTTTATTGCTACAAGATCCTTGCACGTTTTGTAAAATAGAAAAATCTAAATCTAATGATTCATTTTGATCTTGGGCAAAAAGGGCATGGTTTACTTTGTAGCCAAATTCAATGCTTCCTGTTTGAAGTTCAAGTTTTTTGCAAATAAGGTTAAAAAGAGTAGATTTACCGGTTCCGTTTGGCGCAATAAGAGCAACTTTTTGTCCTCTTTCAACTTCAAACGTTACATTATCAAAAATTTTCTTATCGCCAAAAGCGTGTGCGACATCTTTTATTTTCAAAACAGTTTTGCCTGATCGTTGTACTTCAGGAAAAGAAAAGTTAACGTTTTTAGTTGATGGTGGCAGGGTGATAAGTTCAATTTTATCGAGTTCTTTTTGCATGCTTTTTGCCATTTTAGCTTTTGATGATTTTGCACGAAAACGCTCGATTGTTTTAATTCGTCGTTTAATATCACGTTGTTGCTGTTCATAAGCTTTTTCTAATACGGCAAGATTATGATCACGTTGTTGCTCATAGATTGAATAGTTGCCTTTGTATCTTTTTGCTTGACCATGTTCAAGTGCTACAATTTCTTCGCACAGTTGATCAAGGAAGTAGCGATCGTGACATACAAGCAAAAAACCAAAAGATGATTCTTTTAAAAAATTTAAAAACCAATCCTTTGCAACAATATCAAGGTGATTGGTTGGTTCATCAAAAAGATAGAAGTCAGCTTTTTTCAAAAGTAGTTTTGCAAGAATAAGGCGCATTTTCCAACCGACACTCAATTCAGAGACAGGGCTATTTTGTTGATCTTGAGAAAAACCAAGACCATTGAGTATTTTTTTTGTATCACTAATTGCTTGATGAGGATCATGATGCTCAAGTTCTTGATGAATATGCGCATAACGATCAATAAGCTCTTGATTACTTGCTGTTTCTATTTTTTTTTCTAAATCGATAGATTCTTTTTGGAGTTTATAAAGTTGTTCAAAACTAGAAAAAGCTTCTTCGTAAACTGATTTTGATGATTTTAGAACAACTTCTTGTGGCATATAAGCAAATGTTGAATCATTTGCGATAGAAACGCCACCATCATCTGCCTTTTGAAAGCCGGCAATTATTTTGAGTAGTGTTGATTTGCCAGACCCGTTTGCACCGACTAGACCGAGTCTTTGGTCTTGTGAAATAGCAAAAGAGATTTTATCAAAAACAGTTTGTTCTCCAAAAGAAAGAGAAAGGCTTTTTATATGAATCATAGTATTAAAAAAATGTCCTTAAGCAAGATTAATCGATATTACTTCTATAATACCAAAAAAACCTCTATAGAGCGCCTTTTTTTGCATTTTTTAAGAATATTTACTTAAAAACAAGGCAAAAGTATCGTTTGTCCTGTGATATAGCCGTACATGTTGAGTGGATTGTAAAGCAATTTATATCGAATTATGATGGCAAATAGTAAGGTGAAAGTTTGGTTTTGTTAAAAAGCTTGGCATTGCAAAAGGTAATAAAAATGGCGACACAATTGCGCCGCCACTACAGTAATCATAACTTTTATCAGTTAATTGTTACAAATCAATGAAATGCTTTAAGAGTTAAGAACTTTTTTAAACGTTTTAATCGTAGATTTAAGTTCTTTTATTTCTTTTCCATCAAATTCATCTTTAAGTTTTTTTAGTTCTTTGCCAAATGCGGTTGCAGATGGGATGGAATTTAGTTCGCCATCAAAATTCATAGGTTTTCTATCAGGTGCTTTAATATAATCTTTGAATATTTCTTTACTTAATATTCTTGAGTTTGTTTGTATAATTTTACGGAAAATGTCTCCTTCATAACCTATGCCATAAAAATCAACAGCAACATTTTTTACTCCATGTTTTTGGACAGAAGTGTTTATTTTTCTAGTAAATTTGTTGGCTATATTGAAATATTTATAATCACAGGCGTTCCAATCTTTTTTAGACCAATATTTTTCATATTTTTTCATTTGCAGTTCGCTGCTCTGTATTTGCATTGCGCTAAAAGTAAGTAACGATAGTGCAACGAAAAAAATCATTTTCTTTTTCATAATAGATCCTTTTAGGGTTTTGTTTTTCAGTATGAAATTGATGGCAGTTGTTAGCCTGAAAGGCTTTGCTTTTAATTTAAATATAGCTTGCCGGTTGTATTTAGGCAAATGGTTTACACTTTTTTTTAATGTTTTATTTTTTCGTTCATCATGTATTTTGGTTAAAACCTTGGCGAAATTTAAGGGTTTTGTATCGATTAAAATTGTGTGGAATTTTTTTAGTTTAAGAGTTTATCAAAACATAAAATTGATAACGAAAAAGTAACATCCATACAAGGATAAGGCTAAGAAGAAGGTTGAATAGTAAATTTAGAAGGGTAGATTTTTTATGGTAGTGCATATGCTTTCCTGTCTGTAAGGTAAAGTTGAATGTTAAGGTTTTTTGAGTAAAATTTTTTTGATGTAAAAATAAGGGGAAGGTATGGAAGATTTGTTTTTTTCTTCCATACCAAAAAGATTAATTTTTTTCCTTATGTTTATAAGCAATGCTACGTTTGTATATGTAGCATTTTAGTTATTTTTTTGTTACATAACATTGTTTTTTTTGTTTCTATATTAACTTTGCAGAGTGTTAATACTAAGAATGTTTTTAGTACTGTTATGACTGCAAGAAGCCACACTGTTGCAAGGCCTTGTTTAAGACTCATAATAATTCTCCTCATACACGTATTTACAGATTTTAACTCTGTGTTTTTTACGTAATAACTAATGAACGAAAATTCTTTAGGGTAAAAATTTTAAATCATATGCCCGACAGGGCGCGTAAAATTGAGTAAATATGAATCGCCATGTACAAGGCATGTTGCTATGAGGAGAAAAAGAAAGGTTTTTTTTGTAACAAAGACTGAGGGACAACATTCCGGATTGATACGGAGGTGGATTGTTGTAGTTTGCGATCATGGTCATGATCTGCTCCTTGAAATATGGTTAGTTAGAAATACTGCTATTTCGAAACTAGCATGATTTTTTTTTTGACACAATTGTTTTTTTTAAGCTACAATGTGAAATTTATGTTTCATAAAATGGATCGTTTTTTGCCCATCTTTTTACAGATTTTCTTTCATTTGAATTTTTTTAAAAAAT
>DAOVGZ010000028.1 GCA_030672115.1 bacterium
AAAAATTAGAAAACAGTAAAATTGCTCCTTTTTGAACCTTTTGCTCTTGCTTTACTGTTGAAACCAACTTCTCTCTACGAGAAACATATAGTGATACATCAGCTTGTACATCAAAAATCATACAAAAATCCTTACATATTTTTTAAAAAGGTCTGCGCTCAGATAATGCTTTATAAACCGTCAATCGATCCATAAATTCTAATGATGAACCAACTGGAACACCACGAGCTAGACAAGAAATTTTTACTGAACTATTTTCTAATTTACGTGCGATAAACGCTGCTGTTGCTTCACCCTCTGGAGTTTGATTTGTTGCAAAAATAAGTTCTTTAACTCCATGCTTAGCAACTCTATCAACAAGAACATCTATTGTTAAATCTTCTGGACCTATACCGTCAAGCGGACAAATTGCTCCACCAAGGACATGATATACACCGCTGTAGCCACCCGTTCTTTCTATAGCAAGAAGCTCTTGCCAACTTTCCACAACACAAACAATCGTTTGATCTTTTTGTGCTGCTGAACAAAACATGCACATTCCTGTTTTTTCTTTCCAGGCGCAACAAACTGAACATTTTTCTATATTCATTTTTGCTGCTAACAAAACCTTACAAAACTGTTCAACAGCTCGTGGTTCCATATGCAAGAAATGTGACGCTACTCGATACAAGTTTTTTGAAGCAAGATACGGCACCTGTTGCAACGTTTTTAATAAATTATCTAGTGATGGAATTTTTTCCATTAGTTAGGCAGCTTTCAATTTCCTTTGAACAACTGTTTGTAAAACACCCAACAAAGTACTAACAGCAATATAAAGCACAAGGCCTGCTGAGAGATTTGCTAAGAAAGCACCAAAAACAAATGCTATTGCAACAAACATAAATCGCTGTGATTTGTCACCAGTGAAAGCTTGCAATAACATAGAAACAACCATTAATGCTGGAAGTACAAAGTATGGATCTTTAGCAGATAAATCTGTAATCCAAAATCCAAAAGGTTCCTGATAAAACTCAATAGAACCTGTAAGCATACGACTTAACGCAAAAAAAACTGGCATTTGAAAGAAAACAGGAAGACATCCACCAAGGCCACCCATACCATTTTTACGAATCAATTCTGCTTTCATACGAGAAAGAGTTTCTTTATCGTTCTTATATTTTTGTTCGAGATACTTTAATTTTTTTTGCATTTCACGTGTTTTTTTCATTCCTTTTTCTGCTTTCCATGTGAATGGAAGCAAAAGAAGTTTAATCAACAACGTTAAAAGGATGATGGCAAAACCATAGTTACCAACATATTTATAAAGAAATTTTAAAACGGAAAGTAAAAATTGTGAAATAGGAGCAAGAAGACCAGAATAATCAAGCGTTTTTTCTAAACGTTCATCAACATGAGCCATTGCAACTTCTTCTTTTGGTCCAACGTAAAAAGACAAAGTCCAACTTGTTTTTTTATCAACTTCTGGACCTTCTAAAATCGCAAACAATTTTTCTGCAGAAGCATCTCTAAAATATGCACGCTGTACAAATTCATTTTGATCTTCAACAAGGGTATGAAGAAAATATTTACTTTCTCCACCAAACAATGCTGGTTTAAACCACCCTCTTTGTTCATCAATTGATTTTCCAGATTTTCTTTCTACTGAACCCTTCTCATTCATAACAACGATAGAGGCTCCACCCGGAATTTCTGGAGTAAATGGCGCTGGATAAAAAAGACGAGGAACAACACCTTCTTCAAGATTCTTTCCCGGTTCAACCTCAATAGTCACATTAAGTTTGTATGTCTCTTTAAAGATAGTAAAAGTCTTGTTGATACTCACATCACTTTTAGGTGAAGAATAACGGTATCTTACATTAATTTCTGAACTTGTTTCATCTTTACCAAGATATTCATAGAAAAATGGTGTTTTTTCACCAAGAGCAACTAGAAAGCACTTATTTTCTCGCTCATTTTGCCCAACAGGAAAGACTGTATTTGTTATTAAATACTTATCATTTCTTTTTCTTTTAATTTCAACTCGCTCTATTGATGCTCCATCATTGGCAAAAACAAATCGAGCTAAATCAGTTTCTATTTCAGTAAATACCGATTTATGAGTTCTTTTTTCATCGATAAAATCAATTTCTTTGTGCAGTGGCTTATATTCAAGTTTTGTTTTAGGGGCCACAAAACTTTGACCCGAACGAACAGCCTGCATATCTGGCGCTACTTTTTTACTTCCCCAAAAATGATTAATAGCCCAAACTGTAAGTAACGTTAGGCCAAGGGGCATTAAAAGATCTTTAAAATTCATGTAACTATTATCCTTACGTTTAGCTCTGTAAAAACAAAACTATCAATTAAAACTATAATTCTATCGCAACTAATATTATAAAATTTAAGAATACCAAAGAAAAATCAGTTCAGCCAGCCAAAAGACGACAAATCGCTTCTCCATTGAATTTTACATCAAGCGATGAATGCGCTATAAAAAAGAAAAAGCTTTACGCTATTATTTTTTATAAAAAAAGGAAGCCTGTACTATGAAGATGCAAAAAAGAAAATTTCGCATAGGAGAACTCGCAAAAAGACTTAATGTTGAACGATTTGTCATAAGATTTTGGGAAAAAGAGTTCCAATTAAAAGCAGTTCGATCTGGTGGAGGCCAACGCTTTTATGAAGAACGTGATTTTAAAACATTCAAGCAGATAAAAGAGCTTCTTTACAACAAAGGATTTACCATTAATGGCGCACGCCAACAACTCAAACAAACAAACGACTCATCGGAAGTCTTTGGCTCTCATATCACAACAATTGAACATACCGAAACAAAACAAAAAATAACAACTCCAGCTTTAACTAAAAAAGCTACAACCTTAAAACAAAAACTTTTACATCTTAGGAAGTTGCTATAAAGGTTGTTTTTGTTTATTGTAATGCTCTAAAAACAAATGAATATACGCAGCATTTCGGACTATCTTAGGAGCAAAGGTGTACAAAAAAAAAGCACACATACATTTTGTGGGAATTGGCGGCATTGGAATGAGTGGCATAGCCAAAATTCTTAAATTTCAAGGGTACAAAATTTCCGGTTGCGACCTAGATCTTTCCCAAAAAAGCGTAAAAGAACTTATTTCTATTGGTTGCAATATCTACCAAGGCAACAATACTCCTGAATGCAACAACCCAAATATTGACATCCTTGTTTATTCATCTGCTATAAAAACAAGCAACCCAGAAATTGTTGCTGCTAGAAAACGTGGTATTCCAACAATCTCTCGAGCCTTAATGCTTGCAGAACTAATGCGAACAAAATACAGTGTTGCCATTGCAGGATCACACGGAAAAACAACAACAACATCACTTATCTCTCATATTCTTATTGAAGCCAACATGGACCCTACCGTTATTATTGGTGGACACTTAAAAAACATTTCAACCAACGCACGCCTTGGAAAAGGCGATTTTTTAATTGCTGAAGCTGATGAGAGTGATAGATCTTTTTTACAACTTCAAGCAACTCTTGCCGTTGTTACCAACATTGACTTGGAGCATCTTGAAACATATACCGACTTAGAAGATGTAAAACAAACATTCAGACAATTTTTAAGAAATCTTCCTTTTTATGGCAAAGCAATTTTATGTATTGATGATCCAAACATTCGATCCCTTATGCCTTTACCTTACTTAAAAAAAATAAAATATGGCATTGATTACAAAGAAGATATCTGGGCAGAACATGTTCAACTTAACAGTGATCATTCAATTTTTGATCTTCATACAAAAAAACAAGGTAATCTCGGAACTATTCGAATCAACATGCCTGGCAGACACAATGTACTTAACTGCATCGCAGCTATAGCTCTCTCGCTTGATTTAAATATAGATTTTAAAATAATAGCTCAAGCAATGATCAGCTTTAAAGGTATAGATCGACGCTTTTCTTATAATGGAAACTTTAAAGGTGCTGAAGTTTTTGATGACTATGGCCACCATCCAAAAGAAATCTATCATACACTACAAGTTGCCCGCAAAAGAGCTCAAAAAAAATTAACCGTTGTTTTTCAACCACATCGCTATACACGCACGAGTAAATTATGGAATGATTTTGTTGATACATTTGCCTCTAGCAATGTTGATAATTTAATTATTACCAACATTTACCCTGCAAGTGAACAAGCAATCCCAGAAATCACAAGTCAAAATCTTGTAAAAGCAATTCTGAAAAAAAACCCTCACCTGAACGTAACATACATTCCGCTAGAAAGTCAGTTTGAAGAAATAACCAAAAAGCTTAAATCTCTCGTTAACAAAAACGATCTTATTTTGCTTTTAGGTGCAGGAAAAATTAATCACATAGCTAAAAAACTTATCTAAATTAACTCCTTAGAACATAAATATAAGCCACAAAGCTTGTAATTATTCAATAGTATTGAAAAACAACCCTTTCTATTTGTAAAATAAAAAGGAAGAAAAAATACTATTAAAGAAGGAGTTACAAATGAAATTAAATCGTATAGCAATACTACTAAGCAGTTTGTTTGTTTTAGGAATATCCCTACCAGGCTACGCTCGCACATATCGTGGTAGATCTGCCGCAAAAGGTGCTCTTATTGGAGGAGTAACAGGAGGACTAATTGGCGGAGCGATAAGCTCAGGAGGCCACCATGGCAGATATCATGGCGGTGGAGGAGCTGGAATTGGTGCAGGTTTTGGTATTGGTGCCGTAACAGGAGCGCTTATTGGTGCTGCAGCTGCTGACGATGGCTATTACGATCCTGAATATGAACGAGAAAGAATGCAACGCAGAGTCGAAAAATATGAAGATAAACTTGAAAACATAGAAGAAAACCTTGAAAAATATAATCTTGATATTGAATCAATACACGAAAAAATAAACATTAAAAAAAATGAAATCTCTCAAGCAAAAGACACTAAACATTTAAAAATGAAAAAAAATAAACTTAAAAGACTAGAAAAAAAATCAAGACAAATTACAAAAAAAATAAATAAGCTAGAAAAAAATCGCTCAAACTTAGAACGCAAAACAAAAAGGCTTGAACTTAAAAAATCAGCGATTTACTAAAAATAAAAAAATTAAAACGGGGGACTAAAAATGAAAAAAAGACTAGCAATAACACTAACTATAAGTTTTTTATGTGCAATTATTATGAATATGCGAGTTAGGGGAACTACGTCAAGCTTTATGCAACGAGGATTTACTAGACGCTTTGGCGCAAACAGCTATTTATTACAGCAACCATCACACTTTAAAAAATACAAATTTAACAAAAAGCTCTGCTGCAAAAGTTTGAAGAAAAAAACACCTAAAAAACGCCATCATCAATCTTGTTATTGCAAATAAAAAACATTTTATGAGCGCAATAAATTTGCATTTTTCAAAACCATTAAAAAAGGGAACCCTTCCGGGCTCCCTTTTTTATAATAATTTTTTTTAAAGTTTGTTAAATTTTTTCAAACTAAACAACTTTTCCAACACAAATAACAATTTGAAAACTACTCGGTTGAGAAGATTTTCGTTTCTCATAAGGACGAACTGAAATAGAACAATAACGATCCGGTTTTTTAAAATAAAAAAGCGATTCAAAACCTAAAACAGAAAAAACTTCTTGCCACCCGTTGCATTCCATTCCTTTTTGATAAAAACTAACCACCTTCTGCATAGGCATATTAATTTTGTATCCAAGCTCAATGTTATGCAAAGAATCAACAGAAACATTTTGAAAAAAATCAACAATAGGTTCAGCATTCATCAAAAAAGGAATATCATTTAGTTTCGCTTCTAGCTCTTGCGAACGTTCCTGTACATAAACAGCTTTTTGCTTGCGAGACATTTTTTTAAATAAATCAGAAACAATAACACTGCTATTTTTTACTTTTTCTTCATCAACAGCATTATTGCCGTCTTTTTGAAGTTCATGATATTCTCTTACATCATCACGTATCTCATCTTCAGAAATAGAAGTAAAAATTGAGCCGCTCTTTTTTTGTAAAGAGCGGCTCAATTTTTTTGATTTCTTTTTCGAGCGATCAGAGCAAGCAGGTAGAAGCAATAAAAGAATGATGTAAATCAAACCTTTTTGTTTCAAAACCACTAAGCTCTCCCAAAAGCTATAAAACTATTTATTAGCTTTTTTCTTGCGCATCGCTTCTTTTTGTTCTCTGGTAAGAACTCTTTCTTTAACACGTGCAGCTTTACCAACTCTAGCTCTCAAGTAATAAAGTTTTGCGCGGCGAATTTTGCCTTTACGAATAAATTTTATAGATTCGATAAGCGGAGAATAGTATGGAAATACACGCTCAACTGGAATTGAATTTGCTGCTATTTTTCTTACCATGAATGTACTTGATGCACCTTCACGATGTTGAGCAATAACATCACCTTCAAACACCTGTAAACGCTCTTTACCGCCTTCAATAATACGAAGAGATACGGCTATAGCATCACCGATTTCAAATTCTGGAAAATTACGATCGTACTGTCCAAGTTCGCAAATCGTTTCCTTTGAATATCGTTTCGATTTCATTTTTTTCCTTTAAAAAGCTCTCATCAAGTCTTTATCAAAAATTTTAATATATTATCTACTATACGAGAAAAACCGCCTTCTGCCAACGTTCAATCACGTTTTTTTCTATTTATACCTATCCATCTATCTAAAATAATTGCAACTGCCGAACGAACAGAAAGGTGATTGAAAGTAGAAAATCCTACAACTGGCAAAAGAACAAAATCCGATCTATTCATTAAATCATCAGACATTCCCTGTCCCGTTCCAAATAGAAAAAGAACCGGTCGTCCCGAATCCCATACCGCTGCTTGATCGTGAAATGTAATTGTTTTTTCTTTCCAATCTCGTGCTGAAGTTGTCACAATAAGCGGTTTTTGACCTTCTTTTTTTTCAATTTTTTCTATAACTTCATCCAAATGAGAAGCCAATCTCACATCTTTTAAAGCTAAATAACGCTCTGGATTATATGTAATACCAATACCCTCTTGCCAAAAATCAAGCAGCTTTTGAACAATTCTTTGCTGATCGCCCAAAGGAGTAACAATAAAAAACTGTTCTATACCAAATGTTTTTGAAGAACGCGCAACATCATGAATATCAATTGATGTAACAGACGTTGTCCCTTCTTTAGCCTCAGGACCAACCAAAACCTGACCGTGCATTAGAGCAACATAATGTGTAGGAATTGCTTTCTTAGCTATTTTCACTTCTTGCTGAGTCATTTTGGCTGAGCGAACCCAATCAAAATGATTTTTTACAGAACGTTGAGCTGCATTTTCTAGCCTCCACTCCTGCATTGCAGCATGATTACCTGAACGAATGATTGGAGGAACCTCTTTGTCCTTCCATATAACCGGCTCGGTATACTCTGGATGATCAACAAACGTACCAGTAAAAGAATCGTGCTCAACTGAAGCTTTTTTCCCTACAACCCCTGGAATCAACCGAAGCGCACCCTCAAGCAACATCATTGCAGGAATATCGCCACCCATCAAAACAAAATCGCCAACCGAAACAATTTCGTCAGCATATTCATCTTCAACACGAGCATCCATTCCCTCATAACGCGCAGGCAACAACATCAAATGACCAATTTCTTTGGATTTTTTTGCTATTTTTCTTAACAATGCCTGGTTTAATGGTTTTCCATGCGGAGAAAAGAAAACTTTAAAAGCTTTTCCGTGAACTTGTTCTTTGTTCTCTATAGCCTCTTGAACAACCTTAGGCTTAATAAGCATTCCCGCACCATGCCCAAAAGTTGGAGCATCAATGCGACTTCCTGGCTGAACAAAAGAACTGTATGCATCAACGTCATAATTAACTACACCAGCTTCACGAGCCCGGCGTACTAAACTTGTTTCTAAGAAACGATCGTAAATAGCAGGAAAAACAGAAAGAATTGTGATGTTCATTTATTTAGCAATATCAACAAAAACGCTGATTTCCGGCTCTTGATTAAGAGTGGAAATCAGAGATCGAATTGAGCGGATTGTTTTCCCGCCCTTACCGATTACTTTACCAAAATCTTGCTCACTAACATTAACACTTAAAATAATTTTCTTATCTTCGCGTTTTTCAGTAACCAAAACAGCAGCATGGTCATCAACCAACTGTGTCACAATAAATTCTACTATATCTCTTAACATGATAAGCCCCCGGCAACCAGCAGAAATCCTTTAGAGCCTCTCTGGCAACCGATATGAGTATGTTTACGCAGCAACCTGAATGCCGGTTTTTTTGAATAATTGCTGTAATTTTTTCACTGCATCAGATGGTATTGCACCAAGAGTGATCCAATGATTTATGCGTTCTTGATTAAAATGTATCAATTTACCATTGATTCCATCATATGAACCAAGATTTTCTAAATACGCACCATCTCTTTTTTTGCGTCCGTCTACAGCCACTATTCGGTAAAACGGCACTTTCTTTTTGCCTACACGAGACAAACGAATTCTAACTGCCATATAAAAACCTTTCTTCAAGGAAATAAAAAATGTAGTAATCAAAGTTATAAATAAGTAGGAAGCCCTAAAATCTTCCAAATCTCTTAAACAGTTTAGCAAATTGCTGACTTTGTTCAAATCTCTGCAATAACAAGTTAACATCCATCACTGTTGCCCCCGCCCCTTTTGCTATTCTACTCTTACGAGACCCATTAAGAATACCGGGACTGAGACGCTCTTTTGCCGTCATTGAACTAATTATTGCTTTAAACTGTTTCATGTCTTTCTCGCCCTTTTCCATCATATCCGGTGAAATGTTATTTCCTCCCATTCCAGGAAGATATTTAGATATTTTAGAAAGAGAGCCTAACCGTCCAACCATATTCATTTGATCTGCAAAATCTTGCAACGTCAATTTTCCAGATCTAAATGAACGCAAAACCGATTCTTGTTCTTCTTGTTTAATATTTTCTTCTGCTTTTTCAACTAAACTAAGAATATCTCCCATCCCAAGTATTCTTTCTGCCATTCGCTCGGGACGAAATTGCTCAAGTTCAGTAACTTTTTCTCCTGTACCAACAAACAAAATAGGTTTTTTCAAAGTATATCGAAAAGCAAAAGCTGCTCCACCACGAGTATCACTGTCAATTTTTGTAAGAATTGCATGATTAAATCCAACAGACTGATCAAACGCCTGAGCAACGCTCAACGATTCCTGCCCTGTCATAGCATCAAGAACAAGCAGTTTATACTTTGGACGCAATGATGTATCAATATCACGCAACTCTGTAAGCATTTTGTTATCAATATGTAATCGCCCTGCAGTATCAAGCAATACTAATTCAAAAAAATTCTTTTTCGCATAAATATTTATCTCTTTAGCCGCAGCTACAGGATTAACACTTGATGCTCTATAAAAATGAACCCCAACTTGTTTTGCTAAAATTTCAAGCTGATCAACTGCTGCTGGTCGATAAAAATCAACTGAGGCTAGAAGAATCTTTCTATCTTTGCCTCGTTTTTTTGCCTGTTTTTTTACAAAATGAGCAAGCTTTGCCAAGGTTGTTGTTTTTCCAGATCCTTGCAAGCCCATTACCATAACGGTTGATGGAATTTGAAATGAAAATGTTGAACCAACCTGTTGTCCACCTAAAAAATATAATAAGCGCTGGTGAACAATCTTAATAAATTGCTCTCCTGGCTTAAGAGAATGAGCAATTTTTTGACCAACAACTTCTTTTGATATGCTATCGACAAATTCATCAATAAGTTTATGAGGAACATCAGCCTCTAACAGGGCATCTTTAACCTTTTCAAGTGACTCCTGGACGTTCTTTTCGGTCAACGCACCTTTGCCAGTAATCTTTGAAAATAAATTAGAAAATCTTTTTGATAGAAAATCAAACATCTATATACCTCAAGGATAAACAAGTAAAACTCCTGCTGTCATTACTTATTCTAACAAAAAAACAAAAAAATGGGAGCCCCACCTATTGACAAAAAGTACCTTTCTATTAGCATTATCAATAAGAAGAAATCATAAATCTCTCCTTTAAAAAAAGCAGGTTACCAGCCATATGGCAAAAAAAGCAGTTCTTGTAACATCTTATCTTCCAAAAATTCTTTTAATTGGAATTAACGCTTCTTACAACAGAACAATAAACATCGAATCTTATTTTCAAGAATTTTTAAATCTTGTGAAGACGAATGGCGCCACTTTTCATAAAACCCATTTTATGAAACTTCGCGAAATCAGTCCTGTCTGTTTTTTCACCAAAGGTAGATTAGAAGAAGTTAAACAGCTATGCGAACAAGAAGAGATCGAAGAAATTATTATTTCAGAAGTTC
>DAOVGZ010000038.1 GCA_030672115.1 bacterium
TACTCAAAGAGAGAAAAATAATACTAAATAATGTAAAAATAGTTTTCACGCTTCTTCCTTTTTTAAGTAAAATTATTGGATTAATTATTTCGATTGTAGCATGCAGCTTTTGTTTATCAAAAAAAATTTTTATAGGGATCTGTGTTGATCCCTATAAAAATTTGTAATAACTTTTTTTTGTAAGAATATTATTTTTTAGTTTTTAGTTTTTAGTTGCTCCAAAAAAAGAGCTTTGTATGATTTGTTTTTTACAATTGAATTACTACAAGCATTTTTGATATCTGCAGTTGTAATTGTTTGAATCATCTCCCAAAAGATATGTTTATGAGATAATAATTTATTGCCTGATATGTCTCTTGTGCTTGGGCAATTCCAGGCCTTTTTGATCTCTTTTGGAACGATTAATGTTTTTTGATTTGGATATATTAAGAATGTATTTTTTTCAAATGACCATATTGAGCGCATAGCATTCAGTGATATTGAGTGTGCAAGAGCTATTGCTGCCATCAAAATTGGAGTTAGAAGCTTTTTATTTTTAAGCGTCACGGTTTATACCTTTATAAATATTTTAGTTAAGACTAACAATTACTTTTTGAAGATGTTTATTTATAGGTGAATTTTCTAAAATACAGAGTTGTTTATAGAAGGTTTTATATTCACTGGTTGATGGAGGGCGTCCAGGAGTCTTGGTTACGATGTTATTAGGATAGTATTCATAATAAGATTCATATGTTTTTCTTTTTTCATCAGAGACTTTTTTATAAAAAACATTATTTGAATTGTCAACAAAGGGAAGGAATCCCAAAGAGGTTATTTCAAAGTGTTTAAGGGCTTTACTAGGATTGTACTTAGATACATCTATTATTTTAAGATAAAAATCAACAAATTCTTCTTGTATATTAAGTAAAATTTCATCACCGTTAACCTTTTTTTTTATATTGAGCCAAGGATTATTAACGTCGATTATAATTTTACTATGCGTAAATTTTTCTTGTGAAGGTGTAAAATTGGAGTTTTGTGAGGCTATAGTTTGTGAGCATGTTGCAACTAAAATCGCTGCAAAAAGGGTTAAAAGAGGTGTTTTTGTTTTTTTTAATAACATTAAGGGTCCTTGGAAAAAATAATTTAATTAAAATTGAGACATAATAAGCATTTTAGGCAAGACTAAATTGTTGTGAAATTAAGCCAAATCAAAATTGATTACTTTTTGAAGTTGCTTATTTAAAAGTTGACCTTTAGGGGCAATAAATCTTTGATAGAATGCTTTATTTTTGTCATGGCTTATTTTCTTTTTAAAGTTTTTATAGATTTTTTTATATTCATTTCTTGTGAAAGGTTGTTGAGACAGTTTTTTTAATTTGTTTTTAGGAAAAAGCTCAAAATAAGATTTTAATTTTTTTCGTTCGACAGCAGAAACTTTCTTTGAGAAAATACGGCCGTATGAATCAATAAATAAAAGGCTTCCTAAAGAAGCTTGCTTAAAGTACTTAAGGGGATTGATATCGCAATAGACATAGCCTGGGTTTAAATGAGAGTGGTTTTTTATAAGCAGAGTTTTTTTGTCTTCCCAACAACCAGATATGTTTTGTGGAACGGTTTGAATTTTTTGTTTTGAAAACGCTGTTATTCTTAATCCATTAAGGGGTATTTCTGGTATAGATTGGAGATGGTTTTGCTTTTTAGTTTTATCAATCAAATAAGATGTTCGTCCTATTTTATTTCCAAGCATTTTTATCTTTTTTAATATTTTGTTAACTCCATTATTAATTTCATGGGGTTGAAATTTTTTTATTTCTAGTGAGGCTACAGCTTGTGAGCATGTTGCAACTAAAATCGCTGCAAAAAGGGTTAAAAGAGGTGTTTTTGTTTTTTTTGATAACATCAAGGGTCCTTGGAAAAAATAATTTAATTAAAATTGAGACGCATTTAAAGATATGATCGCTGTTTAAGCCATCAGCTTTTTTTAGTGTACCTTAAAAAGCCTTTATTTAAAGCTTTTTTGCTAAAAGGTTACGTATAGCTGTTGTAATATGCTTTTCAATAAATGAACGATTCTTTTAAAAAAAGGGAATAATCTGAGTAAAAAGGCTTGTGAGAGAGGGTATTTGTAGAAAATTGAGCTTCATAGGGCTTGGATGTTGACTTTTAACCCAATTGTGCGCATAATAAAAATAACATTTCTTGTTTAGGAAAGATTCTATTTCAATAAAAAATTACTATTTTTAAGGGATTGCAATGTCAACGAGTAAATCCGGGGGTTCCACAACGAATGGTCGTGATAGTCAAAGTAAACGTTTAGGCGTTAAGCTTTTTGGCGGCCAAGTTGTTACTGGTGGTGAAATTATTGTTCGTCAAAGAGGAACAAAGTTTCATCCAGGTCAAGGCGTAGGAAGAGGCAACGATGACACATTGTTTGCAAAAGCTGCAGGTGTTATAAAATTTCATTATGGACCAAAGGGGCGTAAACATATTTCTGTTCTTCCTGCGGAGTAATAGATTATCTGTTCTTCTTGAATTATTGTGCAAATCTTGTTACAAAATTTCCATGAGATACAAAGTTAGAAGCATTTCTTTTTTTTCGGTCTGTGGGGAGTACTATGTTTGATTTTCTGAGATACCGTTTTATTGGAGCAACAGTTTCTATTGTTGCAGTCGTTCTTTTTTCTGTGGCTTATTTTTATAAGGGTGGTTTGACATATAGTGTTGAATTTACTGGTGGTACTCAAGTTTTATTGAGTTCTGACAAACCTATAAATTCAAAGCAGTTACTTTCTTTGGTTGATGCGTCATGGTCTGGGGCTCAATCACGTGAATTTTCCGATACACAGGTTTTAGTTCGAGTAAAAGAATTTGAAGGCGACATACAAGGTTTAGCAGATAGAATCAGACAGGTAGTTCAAGATGGTTTGCCAGAAAATAAAATAAGCATAGAAAGTAGTGAAACTGTAGGACCCGGTGTTGGGGCAGATCTTCGTTGGAAGTCGATGCGTACAATTTTTCTCGCATTGTTTTTGATGTTGCTGTACATAGCATGGCGCTTTTGGTCATTTTCTTTTGCCGCTGGTGCAGTTATTGCATTGTTCCATGATGCAATTATGGTTCTTGGTGTGTTTCTGCTTTTAAATCGCGAAATATCAACAAGCTTTATTGGTGCAATTATAGCCGTTCTTGGTTATTCAATAAATGATTCTATTGTCATATTCGCTCGCATTAGAGAAAATATAAAAAAAATGAGAGGCGCTTCATTGTATGAAGTTGTTAATAAAAGTTTAAATAAAACATTTAAGCGAACATTATTAACAAGTTTTTCTACATTTTTAACTGTTGGTTCAATGTTTGTTCTCGGCGGAGAAGTTTTAAGAGATTTTTCACTTGCAATTTTAATGGGAATTGTCGTTGGTACGTATTCTTCTATTTATGTTGCAAGTCCAATTATGATGTTGTTGTACAAAGAAGAAAAGTAAGTACAATTGCTGCTTGTCGAGTAGTTCCATGATTAAAGTTTTAACCTGTTGCAATTTTTTGTGGCAGGTTAACTTGTTTACTTATCGTATTTTTTTAAAAAAATTGAAGAGTTACTTCCTGGAAATGAATGAATTTAATTTTATTGGAAATTTAATGTTTTTTAATTGCTCCTTTTTTAGGAGTTTGGTGTGATATATCGTTTTTTATTCTCAAAAGGAGGTTCTTGTGGATAACAAGAATAGTTCAAACCCAGAAAAAGTTACCACAAAAGATACTGAAGAAACGAATAAGCCAGTTGATGTGAAAAAAAATTCCAAACCAAAATCTTCTGTAAAAACGTCTTCTGTTATAAAAAAAGTTACTCCTTCAAAAATTTCTTCTGCTTCTACTAATGATAAGCCTGAGAATAACGCGACAAGCCAGTCTGATCCTAAAAAAATTATTGTAAAAAAAAGTTCCCCGCAAAAACCACGTGAAGTAAGAACTCATTCATATGCAGGACGCCAACAAGGACAAAGAAATTCGGGTTTTAATGTTTATGAATTAAAGCAAGAACAGCTTGAAAAAATGTCCTTTGCAGATTTAAATCAGGTTGCACGTAGATTTGGTTTAATTGGTGCAAGTTTGATGAGAAAAGAAGAGTTACTTAAAAAAATTATTGAATTACAAAAAAAACCTGAAAAAGAATTAGAAGTAGAAGGTGTTTTGGAAAAACTTCCAGATGGTTTTGGTTTTCTTCGCTCATCTCATTATGACTATATTTCTGGGCCAGATGATATATATGTTTCGCCATCACAAATACGAAGATTTGGTCTTAAAACTGGTGATACTGTAACTGGCGTTATTCGTAAGCCAAAAGAGGGTGAAAAATATTTTGCTTTGCTGAAGGTTTCAAAGGTCAATTTTTCTGATCCTATTCCTGCTGGCGATCGCATAAGTTTTGAACGATTGATTCCTATATTTCCAAAAGAAAAATTAAATTTAGAATATGATCCATCAGTTCTTTCTACACGATTAGTTGATCTTTTTTCTCCAATAGGAAAAGGACAACGTGGTCTTTTAGTTGCTCAGCCAAAAGTTGGTAAAACAGTTTTACTCAAAGAAATTGCACAAGCAATATTAAAAAACAATCAAGGTGTTTACTTGATTGTTCTTTTAATTGATGAGCGTCCAGAAGAAGTGACAGAGATGAAACGTGTTGTTCGTGGAACTTCAGCTGAAGTTATTAGTTCAACATTTGATGAATCAGCTTCTCGTCATGTACAGGTTGCGGAAATGGTTTTGGAAAAAGCAAAACGATTAATCGAATCTGGTCAAGATGTTGTCGTATTGCTTGATTCTATAACTCGTTTGGCTCGAGCTTACAATACTGTTGCTCCAGCTTCGGGTAAAGTTTTGACTGGTGGTATTGATGCAAATGCATTGCAACGACCTAAAAAATTCTTTGGTGCAGCTCGTTGTGCGCAAGATGGTGGTTCTTTAACTATGATTGCAACGGCACTTATCGAGACTGGTTCTCGAATGGATGAAGTTATTTACGAAGAATTTAAAGGAACAGGTAACATGGAAATGCATATGACTCGAAAACTTTCGAATCGTCGTATTTTTCCTGCGCTTGATATTATGAATTCTGGAACACGTCGAGATGACTTGTTGCAAACAGCAGATGTCCTCAATAAGGTTTGGATTTTGCAAAAATTTATAGGAACTATGAATACCATAGAAGGTATGGAGTTTCTTATTAACAAAATGAAAAAGCATAAAACAAACAAAGAATTTTTAGATTCCATTAATACAAAGAAAAATGGAAGTGGACAGTAAAAAATAACTTTTAAAATAAAAAGAATTTTTTATAATAAAAAAGAGGACGGAATTATAAACCGTCCTCTTTTTTATTATAAAAAATTATAAAATATCGAAGTTTAAATCAGAAAATTTGTTTTGTTTTGCTTTGTAGTTTCCAACAAATGCTATCATTGCGGCATTATCAGTGCAAAAACGAGGTGATGGAGTAAAAAATTTTAAATTTCTTTTTTTACAAAACTCAGAAATTCTATGGCGTAAATATTTATTGCAAGCTACACCACCAACCAAAGAAATAGAAGCAACATGAGGGTATAATTTATGAGCTTTTTGCAGTTGTTTTTCAAAAATATCTGTAATACAAACAAGTAAAGAACTTGCCACTTTTTGTTTTAGTTCTAGGTCGTCATTTTTTAAAAATGTTTTAGTTTTCATATCGTAAGCGCCACGATCTACTAAGTCGTATAGTACGGCTGTTTTGAGCCCTGAAAAACTAAAATTTAAACTTTTTAATTTTCCTCGAGGGTAAAAAAAGAAATCATTAAAGTTAACCTCGCGCGCAAGTTTTTCTATGTATGGTCCGCCGGGGTAAGGTAAATTAATTAATTTTGCAATTTTATCAAAGGCTTCACCGGCTGCGTCATCAACAGTTTGGCCAATAATTTCATAGTTACCAAAATCATGCATTAGGTATAATGATGTATGCCCACCAGATGCTGTTAAGCAAATATGTTCAAAAGGAACGTTGTGTTCCAAACACGAAGAAAAAGCATGTGCTTCTAGATGGTTTACAGCAACTATTTTTTTCTTTTTTACTGCTGCAAGAGCTTTTGCAAAACAAACACCTACAAGTAAAGAGCCGGGAAGGCCCGGTTTGTGTGCAACTGCAATAACATCAACGTCATCAAGTGTGATGTTTGCTTTATTAAGAGCTTCTTGCATAACAGGATTAATTTTTTCCAGTTGGCTACGAGAAGCAATTTCTGGAACAACGCCACCAAATTTTTTGTGTAAATCTATTTGTGAAAAAGTTACATTTGATAAAATATTTTTTGATGGGTCAGTTGTATTTTCTTGTTCTTGATAAACAGCGACAGAAGTTTCATCGCACGATGTTTCTATTCCAAGAATTATATTTTTATTATGAGAAATCATAGTTTTTTAAGTTTTTTATTGGGTGGTTTACACGTCAGTCATAGCAATAATGATTTTTTGTTTATCTTGGCGAGTATGTATTTGAACATGTGAATGCAATGGATTGTGGTCAATCGATTCAAGTAAAAGTTCAATCGCATCATCGTGAAGTTTTTTTTCTGATCCAGCTAATGTGAGTATATCATTTTTGATTATAATTGTTGGAAGCTCAAAGCTGTTGTTGCCTTCAAGATTATCAACATATTCAGCATTGTATAATACAATAATAGTATCATCAGGAATTTTTCCTTCGGCAGAAAGTTTTTTTTCTTCTATATTCCAATGTCCTTTTTTTTCTTGTTTATTTTTTAAAGTTTCAGAAGGGGTTCGATATCTTTTAAAAGGAGCTTTTACCAGTTCAAGATCGTAAAATTTGTAAGATGAATTAGCCTTTGCTTTATAATAATTGACAGTATTATAATGGACAGTATTTTTTTTTGAAACCCATTGTAGGTCTTTTAGGTGAATGATGATAATAGAAAATGTTGTACAAGCTTTGTCTACAGGAAGTGTGAAATAGCTGCGCTTACTTTCTTCATGTGCTTCGCAGGTGAAGTTGTTCCCACAGTAATAGATGCAGATTTGCGGTACAGATTTCATTGTCTTTGGAAATTGTATGGTGCAAGGTAAAACGGTGTGGGAAGAAAATAATTTATTGCTGAAAAAAAAGAGGAAAATTATTAGTGAGGTTTTTATTATTTTTTTATTCATACTTTTTTCATCCTTGCTCGTTATACGTTGACGGGCTATTATAAGCATTTAGTATTTATATTTATGTAATGTTTAGCTTACTTCAACCTTATTCTTTTCGCAAAAAAAATGATTGTAAGGCAATAATATGATTTTTAGGGTGATGTTAAGATCTACCAAGAAGGTATTTACCTATTTTATTTCTTTGGGTGAAAAACTTATTTTAAAAGAGAGGTCTGCGCAAAAATTAGCGCTATCTGTTTCTGTTGGTTTATTTATTGCTTTTTTACCTTTTCTTTTTACACATACGTTGATGGTTTTTGTTTTTTCATGGTTATTTTCTTTAAATTTGCCGGCTGTTTTTGTCGGAGCAGTTGTAAATAATCCTTGGACGATTGTTCCTTGTCATATGGCTGGTTATTTTGTTGGAGAGTTTTTTTTGCGAACAGTGTGTCGTTTAGACCCAATGACATTAAATCCATCTTGGATGGTTTTTTTAAATGATCCAATAGAACGAGTTGCAGGAATCCAGGGAGTTTCATTTTGGTCTTTTATGATTGGCGGGCATTTGCTAGCCGTTGGCGTAAGTGTTATTATGTACCCTCTACTTAAAATGATTTTTAAGTATTTATGCATAAAAAAATATGGCGTAGTTAAAAATACAGTTATGACCAAATATGAAGATAGTAGCTCGAAATAAAAAAGCATTTCACGATTATGATATTTTAGAAAGGTTAGAAGCCGGGGTTGTTCTTACTGGCGATGAAGTTAAGTCTTTACGTGCTGGTAGAGCTTCTTTGATTGGTTCATTTGCAACGGTAAAACGAGGTGAACTGTTTTTAACCAATTGCACCATAAATCTTTATACTCATGCATATGATAAAAAGGATGAATATACAGCAACGCGCAGTAGAAAATTGCTTCTTCATAAGCGTGAGCTTAACAAACTTGTCGGTGATGTTTCTCAAAAAGGAATCACCATTGTTCCTCTCAAAATTTATTTCAATAAAAAAAATATAGCCAAGGTTGAACTTGGAATCTGTAAACATAAAAAAGCTGCTGGAAAAAAACAAGCTCTTAAAGAACGAGATCTTAAGCGACAAACAGCACGCGAACTCAAAGATGTTTACAAATATAAATAATAGTTTTTTAATAATCTAAATACCTCATAAAAAATGGTTTTTCATCTTTTAAAAATAATGAATTTAAAGTACGCTGGTCACGCGTTTTTTATTGTTTGTTATTTTTAAAAGGAAGATGATGAAAAAACTTTTGTTTTATGGAATAATTTTTTGTTGTTTGGTTGCTCCTTTGCAAGCGGTAAAAAAAGAGTCGCGTCTGTTTGAGCAATTTAAAATGCATCTTCCTGACAGAGCAGTTGTAAAAATTGGGGGAATGAAAAAAATAAAAAATGTGTCGATTGTTGATGTTGAATGTGTAACCACTTTATTACAAGAAAATAATAAATTTGAACCAAAAACAAAACCTTTTCATTGCTGTGTTGTTTCACCTTATTCTGTTGCGAAATTTATTTCTAAGGTTATGGAAGATAAAGACGCTCTCTTGAAACAAGAGAATGGAAAAAATGTTCTTAAGTATTTTTTTATAGCTGTTCATGAAAATGAAAAAAGTTTTCCAGAGCCAGATAAATCTTTGTATAAAGGCAGTGTAGTTGCTTATAAGATATGCAAAAAAATTAAAGAACATTTGGATGAATATGGTTTTGACGACGTTCCTAAAGTGAGTACCCTTTTAAGAAAAATAAAAATGCAGAACATAAAATAAGTAAAAA
>DAOVGZ010000010.1 GCA_030672115.1 bacterium
ATTCCGGTCGATGGTTTTGTTATTGCTGGCCAGTCAGTTGTTGATGAAAGTATGGTAACGGGTGAGAGTATGCCTATCGCTAAAAAGATAGGTGATAAAGTTGTTGGTGCAACAATTAGCTCGAGTGGTTCTTTAGAGGTTAAAGTTACAAAAATTGTTGGTTCTACCATGCTTGATCGTATTATTGAGCTAGTCAAACGGGCACAATCATCAAAAGCACGAGTGCAAAAAACAGTTGACGCTATTTCTTCTTATTTTATTCCTGCTGTTATTGGTGCTGCTTTTGTAACAACAATACTTTGGTATTTATTTGGTCCAGAACCAAGATTTTTGCATGCGATGATCAATACTGTTTCGGTGCTTATAATTGCTTGTCCTTGTGCTCTTGGTCTTGCTACGCCAACGTCGATTACTGTTGGTATGGGGCGTGGTGCCCGTGAAGGAATTTTGATTAAAGATGCACAGATGTTGGAAATAGCGGGAAAAGTTGATGTTGTTGTTTTTGATAAAACTGGAACGTTAACTGAAGGCAAACAGCAAGTCCAAGAATTTGAATTTATTAAGAATATTGAAAAAAAAGAATATATAGAATCTCTTGTTCTTGCAGTAGAGCGTCTTTCTAATCATCCGGTTTCTGTTGCGGGAGTTACTTATTTAGAAAAAAAAGATGTAGTAAAAAAGGCGGCAGAAAAGGTAGTAGTAAAAAATTTTGCTGCAGTTTCTGGTTTAGGGGTTCGTGCTCAGGCAGATGAGCATGAACTATTAATTGGTGCAGATAGATTGTTTAAAAAAGAGGGGATAGAAATTCCTCAGACATTAAAAACGTGTGCGCTTGATTGGCAAAAAACAGCTCGAACTGTTTCTTTTGTTTCGGTTGATAAAAAAGTTGTTGGTCTTTTTTGTATTGCAGATGCAATCAGAAAAGAAGTACCTGCTGCTATTGCAACATTAAAAAAAAGTGGCATAGAATCGATTATGATTACGGGGGACAATCCTGTTTCGGCAAAGTCGGTTGCAGATGCTGTTGGAATACAAAAGGTTTTTGCGCAAGTTTTACCGCAAGATAAAGAGTTGCATGTTCGTTCGTTAATGGATCAAGGGCATATTGTTGCTATGGTTGGCGATGGAATAAATGATGCTCCTGCTTTGGCTGCTGCTAATATTGGTATTGCAATAGGAGAAGGTACAGATGTTGCACTTGAAACTGCCGGAGCTGCGTTGTTACGTTCAGATATAATGTTAGTGCCACGATTAATTGCATTATCAAAAGCAACGATGAGAAATATTACTCAAAATCTTATATGGGCATTTGGGTATAATGTGTTGTTAATTCCTGTAGCGATGGGAATTTTATATCCTTTTTTTGGAATAACATTAAATCCAATGTTTGCAGGAGCTGCAATGGCATTTTCTAGCTTGTCGGTTGTATTAAACTCGCTGAGATTAAAGCGTATAAAAATTTAAAGAAGGAGATTGGATGAAGTTTTTTAGTAGATTAGGCATGTCTTTGGCGATGTTTTTTAGATCATTTAGGGTTTTATGGCAAGTTGTTCGTGGTGTATGGAGACTCTCTAAATTACAAAAACCTTTTATTTCTATTTTTGGAGGAGCTCGTCTTTCACAAGAAAGTATTTATGCTGCTAAAGCAAATAAACTTTCACAAAGACTTGTTGATAATGATATTTCTGTTTTGACTGGTGGTGGAACAGGTGTTATGTATGCAGCAAATTGTGGTGCAACCAAATCTAAAAATGGAGGAAAAGGAAAAAGTATTGGCATAGGGGTAAAAGATTTAGCTGATGGAAGAAATGCCTGTGTTCAAGAATATTTTGAGTTAGATTATTTTTTTGCACGCAAATGGTTGCTTACTCGTTACTCAACAGCATTTGTTGTTTTTCCAGGTGGATTTGGAACCATGGATGAACTTTCTGAGGTTCTTACGCTTATTCAAACGAAAAAGTTAGATAGAGTTCCTATTGTTCTTGTTGGTACAGAATATTGGAAGCCATTTATGAAGTGGATCACTGATGAAGCAATTATTCATGAATTAATTTCAAAAAAAGATTTAGAATTGTTTACTGTTTCTGATGATATGGAAGAAATATTTTGTTTGGTCAGAGATACGTGTGATATAGCAAAAGAAAAAATATAAAGCAGGCCTTTTTTTGGACGTGATTATTTTTTTCTTACGAGTATCTTTCTTTCTTTGCTACCCTATTTTGTGCATGTATGATTTTTACATAAAATGGGACAAAAAAGATTGGAAATACTATGAAATTTAAATATTTTAGAGAGTGCTTATCTATTTTTTTTCATTCAATTAAAGTTGGTTATGAATTAATGACCGGTTTTTTTCGTTTAACAAAATTGCCAATGCCAATTGTCACAGTTTTTGGTGGCGCAAAGGCGGATAAAGCGGGGATATTTTATCGTCAGGCAGATGATTTTGCATACAGATGTGTAAAAAATGGAATTTCTATTGTGACTGGTGGTGGTCCAGGCATTATGACAGCCGCAAATTGTGGAGCTGCACGTGCGCGTAAAAAAGGACAAAAGGCAAGAACGTTGGGGATTGTTGTTTCGGGTGTTGATCAGAATTATGAAAATCCTTGCGCTGATATATTAAGTGTTAGTTATTTTTTTATGCGTAAATGGCTTTTGATTCGATATTCAATTGGATTTGTTGTGTTTCCTGGTGGTATTGGAACCATGGATGAATTATTTGATCTTCTTAATATGATAAAACATCATAGAGTTCCGGAGCTTCCTGTTGTTTTGATTGGTAAAGAATATTGGAGTCCAATAGTGCAGTGGTTTGAAAAATCAGCACTTAAAAGTGGATTGCTAAATAAACGCCTCACCAAACTGTTTATTGTAACTGACAGTATTGATGAGGCGTATGAGGTTATTCATAGTATTTGTAAAATATACTCAGAATCTTGATGTTATTTTCCAAAAAATGAAATTATCTAAATACTCTTGGAGTAAGACTTACGAGACATTTAACTAAAAAGTTAAAGCCTTTAATTTTTTTATTTTTAATATCTTCTTTCAAATAATCCCCGTAACTCTTTTTTACAGTTTTAGTTTTTTCTGGTACTTCAACTTCAACAGTATTAGTTGGATTAATTTCTTGAATTTCATCATCATTGTCATTGGTTAATTCGGTATTTTTTTCAGGTGCATTTTCTTGTCCTTGATCAATTTCATCGCTGTCTTCAGATGAAATATCTGTTGTTAAAGTTTCATCAGCAAAAGTTTCAGTTTCTACTGAAATGTTTTTAGTCTGTTTGTTTCGTTTGAAAATTTTAGAAAATATACTTTTTACACTGTCTTTTATTGTAACAAGTTCTTCTTTTATACTTTTTGCTGTTTGAAAAATAAAAGGAGCAATATTTGTAGTTTTACGAGCAACCTCAATTTGTGTCGCAAATGAAACTGCGTGAAATGGGACATTCCTTTTTCGATATTTTTTAGAAAATACGTTTTTTGCGTTGGGGTTATTTATCAAATTGTATATAATATACCAGGTAGGAGCAATAATAAAACGTGATGTAGCATTTCCAGCTAGTCTAAAAAAGAAAGTACCCAATTTACCAGCTTTTTTTCCTATGAAGTATTGTCCTACTAAATCACCACCAATAGTTCCAACAAGACCCATAGCGGTACCTTCAAGTCCACCAACGAGGCCAGATTCTATTACATTCGGTTGATTGCGTGCATGTGTAGGTGCAGATAATGCAAAACCCATACTAAGAATCAAACTAAAAATAAGATTTTTTTTAATGTTCATAATAATAACCTCCATTATAAATATGACATATATTACTAATGACCTCTTTTTTTGCTAGAAAACCCTTTGATAAAGGCTTTCTGGCATTTCTTACTTTAAATATAGCATGGTGGGGAAAAAAGGGGAAAAGCCCCCAAGAAAGCCGCTCTGGATGGGCATTTTAGCTTTTTTTGATAGGGGATTATAGGTGAAAAAGGGTAAAAATCACTGATTTTGCCATTAAATCAAGGTTTATTGCTGCAATAAGCCTTGATAATACGATTATTTTGTTTTAATTGTGTTACCAAGAGCGTATCCAGCTAGGGACATGCTCAATGTTACGATTTCTCGTGGAAATGAAATTGGATACATCCTGAAAAGAATAAGTCCTACTGCTCCCATGGCAATTGAGCCAAGAGCGGCGTTTTTATTAAGGTCTTTTTTAAAGTAACTGAAAAGAAGCGGTACGAGTAAGCAAGATACTGAGATTTCGTAACTTCCTTTTAAAATAGAAATGATATTTTGCGGGACTAGGTATGAAGCAATAATAGCAACAATACCAGTAATGAGTGTTACCCATTTAGAAAAAGATAAACTATTTTTTTCTTGTAAAAATGCGGGTTTAAAATCTTGAGCAATATTAGAACTGATTGCGCATAGTAAAGAATCGGCTGTTGATGTTATTGCTGCAACAATAGCACAGGTTGCAAGAACTAAGATAAATTCACCAGCAAGATTGCCAATAACAGGAATAAGCGGGCTGCCTTGAACTGTAATGCCGATCATTTTTGCTTTGATACCAAAATAAATAGGAACTAATGAGAAAAGAATAAGGAAGATACTTGCGCCGATTGCTGCGTAAGCGGCAATTTTTTTTGTTCTAGCTGCAAAAAAGCGTTGAGCTAGATCTTGTTCAATTAAAGAAAATAGTGCTGGCATTAAAGCAACGCCAAATAATGCAGAAAAACTTACATCAGAAAATAGTTTTTGTTGTTGTACTATGTTTGCAAAAGAAAAGAATGAGCCTGGTTCATTAAAAAGGGCGTAGACAAATATTCCTGCAAAAATAAGTAAAATAAAACCAACCTGAAATGTGTCGGTGATAATAACCGCTTTTAGGCCGCCTACCATAGTGTATGCGATAACGCCAATCCAAAATAAAATAAGAATAAGTTCGCTATTAATGCCAAGACCAAGCATTAAGGAGCGTGCTGCAACAATTTGACCAATTAAGATTCCACATAAAGTTATAATCGAAAGAAATGATGCAACTTTTTTTAAAGAAGGTGAGCTATAGCGAGTTTCGAATAGTTCTGCTGTTGTCGCAACATTAAGAGATTGTAACTTTGCTGCAAAACCAAGTCCCAGTAAAATGAATCCCATGCTCATGCCAATAGTGTACAACAGCCCATAGTATCCAACGTTATATGCTTCTGCGGATGTTCCGAGCAACATGCCTCCACCAAGTTGTGTTGCAATCAACGTAAGTGTAACCGGTATAAAGCCAAGGTTTCTGCCGGCCAAAAAGTAATCGGCTGTTGTTTTGATGCTTTTTGAGGCGTATATACCCAAAAAGAAATAGATGATACCTAAAATAGAAAACATAGAGATAAAAAGAAGACTATTCATACCAAGTCCTTGTCATGTTAGAAAAAAGAATCATAAAAATAACATTAAAAGAAGATGCTAAAATTTAGCAATGGTGTGAATGATCAGATGCAGAGAAAATAGAAATAGAAAGAATGGAGCTCATAAAAGGGCCTTTAAAAATATATAAGTTTACTATTTTTAGTTTAGCAAAGACATATTAGATGTCTACTGTTTGTGTCAGAGTGATACCAACATTTTTTAATTCAGTGCAAAGTTGTTTTGTTGAACGAAAAAATATTCCATTGATGTTGTGCTGTTGTGCAGCATCTATATTTTTTTGTTTATCATCGATAAAGATAATGTTTTTATTTTTTAGGTTGTTTGTGAAAATAAATCGATCAAATGATTTATTTGTAGGCTTTCTAATGTAGTTATCTTCTTTTGATGGGATGGTAAAGTTTTCAAAAAGAGAAAAAATATCTGGGAATTTTTTTTGAATATCTTTGAAAATAACAGAACCAATATTAGAAAAAAGGTACAACTTATATCCATTTTTTTTAAGAGTATGAAGTAAGGCAATAAAGTCATGTTGTGGCTTTTGATGATTTGCTATGGTGATACCAAGAGGTACAAATGGCTTTAGTTTATGATGTTTATCAGCTAGCCGAACAAGATATTGCTCTGCAATTCCTTTCTTTTTTTTTAGTTTGATGCTGTCTAGCCATAAAGATGGGCTTAAAAGTGCACGTAGAAGTTGAAGTTTTTTTTTGCATATAAAAAAAGTTTTAAACATTTTTGTATAATTATGTTTAAAAATAACGCCGTGTAAATCAATTGCAAAAACAGTATTTTGTGACTTCATTTTTATTTTTCTTTAAAAAAAATTTTTAAGTCTATTTCTTCATAACTGTTTACAATAAAATCTGCTTCATTAAGTTTTTGACCCATGTTGTTGGTGTCTATACCAATACAAATCATTCCGGCTTGTTTTGCAGCTTTAATGCCGCTAGGTGAATCTTCAATCGCAAGGCAGTGTTTTGGGTCAACGTTGAGCTTTTGTGCCGCATGAAGATAAATAGCAGGGTTTGGTTTTAAAATATTATTAACGCATTCAACATCATAAATATGTTGGCCAAAAAATTGTTCAAGATTTAGTTGTTTTTTAGCATAATTGAGAGTTGTTCGTTCTGAGTTGGTAGCGATACTATAGAGTAGATTTTTTTTTGATATTTTTTTATGAAAAAGTTTAAAGCCAGGAATGAATTTTATATCTTGCTTATAAAGTTGGCAGGCTCTGTTTAATTTTTCTTCTACTAACGTTTTTACCGAATCACGTAAATTAAATGTTCTTTTTAATAATGAACAAGAATCATTTATGCCTACACCACAAAGATTACTCTCTAAAATTTGTGATTCTGCTTTTGTGAGATTAAAACCTCTATTTTTAAGGATTTCACCTGTTGCTTGTTGCCAAATTTCTTTGGTATCAATGATTGTTCCATCAAGGTCAAAAATAATTGCTTTTATAAGCATAGGCAAATTCCTTTTGTTGCCGAGGTTGATTATTTTTATATGCTTTGTTACTTAAGTATATGTTCTTTGTTGTTAATTTAACAGTCTTGGTTGGTACAGCTACATGCGTTTGCATGTTGAAAGAAGATTATGATTAATCATATTGCGTTTATAATGGATGGAAATCGGCGATGGGCAAAAAAGCAGGGATTAGCTGCAGTTCGAGGGCATGCTCAAGGGGTTGATATTATAAAAAAAGTAATAATATTTTGTTTGAAAAAAAATATTTCTTACGTTTCTTTATATACTTTTTCAACAGAAAATTTTAAACGCTCGGAATATGAAAAAACATTTTTATTTCGATTGTTAAGTAACGAGCTTCTCAAAGGAACGGAAGATTTTATAAGGCAGGGAGTACAGGTTCGATTTGTAGGTGACTCCAGTTTATTTCCAAAAAAGTTAAAGGATACGATTAAAGATATTGAAGAAAAAACGAAGCATTTAAAAAAATTACAACTTAATTTTCTTTTTTGTTATGGCGGTCGTCAAGAAATTGTAGACAGTGTTAAAACAATTGTGCAAAAGGTAAAATCAGGTCAATTATCTGAGCATGATATTAGTGAAGAAACAGTATCACAACATTTATGGTGTAATTGTTGTCCAGATCCAGAATTAATTGTTCGTACTGGTGGTGCTCAACGATTAAGCAATTTTTTACTTTTTCAGGCTGCATATAGTGAATTCTTTTTTCTTGATTGTTTTTGGCCAGAAGTTACAGAGCTGCATCTTGATAAGGTTTATAAAGATTTTGAGCAAAGAAAAAAAAATTTTGGAACATAAAATATTAACAAAAAGGAAAAAGATTTTTTTGCGATTGTAAAAAGGTAGAAAATGAAAAACGTTTGTGTTTTAGGGGCAGGAGCATGGGGTACAGCTGTAGCTAATTTATTGGCTGATAATGGTTATAATGTTTCTCTTTGGTGCTATGAATCTGAAGTTGCTAGTCTTATTTTAAAAAATCGTTGTAATGAACGTTATTTGCCAGAAATTATTTTACATAAAAATATACAAGCAGTTACTAGTCTGGAAAAAGCATTTAAAAATACGCAGTGGATTTTTGAAGCAGTTCCAGTGCAATTTTTACGTTCTATTGTGCAGCAATGTAGACCTTTTTATACCGTTGAGCAAACATGGGTTGTGCTCAGTAAGGGGATAGAAAATGATACTTTGCAGTTTCCAGGAGCGATTATAGATGATGTTTTTGAGTGTGCAGTAAAAAAAATTGTTCTTGGTGGTCCAAGTTTTGCAAAAGATTTAGCAACACGACAAGTAACAGCAGTTACTATCGCTTCAGAACATAAAGAGCAAGCTGAAAAATTACAAAGCATGTTAAATAACAGTTATTTTTGTTCTACTGTTTCGGATGATTTTTTAGGTGTCCAGCTTGGAGGGGCTCTTAAAAATATCCTTGCTTTAATCATTGGAATGCTTGATGGAGCAGGATTTGTAGATAATACGAAAGCTTTTGTTTTTACACGTGGACTTCAGGAAATGGTTGTTCTGGCAAAAAAATTGGGAGCAAAAGAACAGACAATCTATGGTTTATCTGGAATAGGCGACTTAGTGCTGACTGCAATGGGGTCATTGAGTAAGAATTTGGCCATAGGGAAACGTTTGGGTCGTGGTTCGACTATCGGCACTCTAAGAAAAGAAGAAGGCGTTCTTCCTGAAGGAATCAATGCAATTCATTCTGTTTATCAGCTTTGTAAAAAACACAACATAAATTTACCGCTTTTTTTAGGTGTTTATGAAGTTGTCTTTGGTCAAAAAACTTTATCAGAATTACTGCAAGATATAATTGCTTGTCCGGTGAAATTATAAAAAAAGACAGTGCTGCTTAACAAGGGGCGCTGTCTTTTTTTAATTAATTTTAGGAAATAAAAAATTTTTCAGGATAAACGATGCCCAAAACTACTATCAAATTAATAATTTTCATTTTTACTCTTTTAAATACTTGCTCAATAATATGTGTAAACCAAAATAAAGGAGGCAACTGTAAGTACTGTGAAAAACCCTTTAAGTGGTTATATCACCACGAAAGATATAGTTGTAAAAAGAACTCTAATCGTGTGAAAAAAAAACAAAACAGAGGAGGCAACTGTAAGTATTGTGAAAAACCCTTTAAGAGGTTATATAACCACGAAAGATATTCCTGTAAAGAGAATCTTAATCGTGTGAAAATAAAACTAAATAGAGGAGGCTATTGTCAGTATTGTGGAGAATATTTTAAGAGTTTACATAGTCACGAAAGATATGACTGTAAAAAGAATTCTAATTGTGTGGAAATAAATAGAAGAGGTAATTGTAAGTACTGTGAAAAACCCTTTAAGTATTTATATCACCACGAAAGATATTCCTGTAAAGAGAATCCTAACCGTGTGGAAAGAAAACAAAATTATCGCAAAAAACGTTGTACTGCAAAGAAGTCTGCAAAGAAAAAATCAGAATTTTTTAGTAAAAAAATCAAAAAAAAGACTAAAGAACGTAGTGAATGTTCACCTTTTGTTCAACCTATAGCCAAGTACGTTATTGAAAAAGAACAGGAAAAAAAAGAGCTTATTCTTGAACAAGAGCAGCGGAAAGAAGACCGTATTCTTAAAAAACAGAATAATAATCAAGAAAATAAACAGATTTATTCGCCTATTACAGGATTTGAACCCACTGGTTGTTTTTTTAACAGCTACGACGATGTTTATTGTTTATAAGCAGCAAAAACCTATTGATTGTATTATTTAAATAAGCCATTTAAATAATACAATCAATAGGTTTTTTATGTTTAGAAAGCATTTAAGGTATTTTGCAATTCCTGGACGGTTTTGTTGAGCTGAGCGCATAATTTTTTTGCACGTTTCCGGGGAAGATAGTTTTTATGAAGTTGATGGTTGAGTTTGATGATTTTATATATTGCAAAGGCTAAAAATGCAGATCCAAAGCCTGTAAGAATCCAAGGACTCAATTTGGTTAGGCTATTTCTTTTTTGTAGATATTGAAAAAAATTGTTGATGTAGTTTGAGTTGTAGGTTATTAAGCTGGGGGCAATCGAGTCTAATTTTTCTTTTAAATAGTTTATAATTTCTTGTTTATTGAGACATGCAATAAAGCCCAGTTGGCCCAAAATACAGTTGCCAAAGATTTTTGTATGGGTAGATTCTTTTTGATTTTCTTTTTCAAATTCAACAATTTCAATACATGCTTTAAGATCAAGATATTTTTCTCCTAGAGTATCATTTGGTGTATTGATCAGTTTTATTTTTGTGATGAGTTCGAGGTTGTACGCTTTTTTAAGAGTAATTTCGAGCTTTTTATTATAGTTGATTTTTTTTATTGTATCTACGTCATACATGCAGTTCAGATTGATTGCAAGAGTAAGAAGTGTTGTGGTTAAAATGAGTGTTGTTTTTGATGTATACTTTGTCATCATTGCTTTTGCCTTTTTTAATTTTAAGCAGATGAATATATAAAAAGAGTCATTTTTTTATATATTCTTTTTTAGGCAAAAGTAACATTTTTTATATTGTAAAAGAAAGAATTTTATAGTTCGCTATCAGCGCTTTTAGCGTTTTCTGGGTGACCGGTGACAGAAGCAACAAGACAAATTTTGTATAAAATATTCTTTTCTCCGTTCCAAAAAAGTGTTTTGCAGAGTGTTGTTATTGTATCCATATAAATATTTGTAATATCTGATGTACATTCTTTGCTATTTTTTTTGAGAAAGCATTCTTGTTGTTTTTTAAAGAACTTGTTCTGCTTTAAAAATTTAACATGTTTTTGTTTAACTTTTTTAAGAACTTTATCATTTTCAATTTTTTTATTTGATGTCACATAAAGAATTTTTATATCGTTCCCCGTAAAATTTTTTCTAGGTTTGCCGATTATTTTTTCGGCTTGTTTATAATGGATTGCTTTAGCCTTAGGAACACCACTGCATTTTTCTAAAAAAGTATATTTTGAATTTTTTTTATATTCGTTAGCAGAGCTGTCAAAAAAAAAATCTTCAATAGTTTGTTTGGGTTTTTCATTAAGATGGAGCATGTTTTTTTGTTTGAAACCATTGGTGGAGGAGGCATTATTTTCTGTTTCTATTGTTTCTACTTGCCCATACACATTTAGAATTCTTATAACGTGCTTTTCTTTTTGCATGGTTGTCTGATTAGGGAAAAAAGAATTACTATATTTTTTTTTAAAATCTTTGAAGATGCGAATAAAATTTGCTGAACAAATAGTCCCTGCTGTGAGGGTAAAAAGAGAAAGTAAAAGTAAATTGTTCTTTTTTTTGTTCATAATTAAAAACCACCATTTTCATAAGAATCACCATTTTTATACTTTAATTATATCTTTTTTTTATTTATAGCTCAAGAGCCCTTGCTTTATAGGGTTATTGGGCTTGAAGTTGAATCAAAGTGGGGTTTTGGGGGCTTATGGTGACAATTGAGCCAGCCAGAGGGCGTTGATTGGTGATAATGCAGTTCTGATCGCAGATATGATCAATTTTTTTTGCAGAAGTATGGGTGATTTCAGCTTTGATTTCATATTTTTGTAAAAATTCTAAAATATCGGTAATAGATTTATTTTTAAAGTTAGGAATAAGGACTGGTTTTTTGTTGCCACTAGAAATATAGGTTATTACCTTTTTTTCTTGTAAAAGGTTTCCAAATGCTGGAAGTTGAGCAATACAACTATCTGTTGGCGCATTGCTGGGTAGAAAATAGCTTTTGTTTCTGACGCCCAGTGCTAAAAGTTCTTTTTCTATGGTTGTACGTGATTTTTTAGTTAAAAGGGGAGCGGCGATTTTTTCTGGCTTTTTTGAAATGACAACATACAGAGATTGATGCGGCTTGATGTTTTGTCCCGCGCAGGGTGTTTGACTCAAAATTGTTCCTTGTGGTAAGTCGGGGTCTTCTTTTTGTGTGATAAATCGAAGATTGAGATTTTTGGCAGATAGTTCAGCTACAGCATTTTGTAGCTGTTTACCGACAATTGATGGAGCTTGTAGTTGTTCAATGCTAGAAATGCGTTGTACAAAAAGGTATCCGGCAAAAAAACTAAAAAAAGGTAATGCCCACAAATAATTTTTTATTTTCATAGTGATTAAGTATAGGTTGCCTGGACTGTTTGGGCAAGATTGATAAATTTTAGACAAAAAAAGCCAGAATTTTCTGGGATTTTTTATTTATCTGTAAAAAAGATTTTCAAGAAAGATAAAAAATCTAAATGATTCATTATCTTTTTTAACTTTTTTTGCGACTGTACACATATTTTTTCTGACAAGACCGTCGATTTTTTTGGGATTATATTTTTGATCGTGTTTGTTGTTGAATATCTTTACAAAGCCTTCTATTGCATAGTTAGAGTGATGATTGTGTTGTAATCTTTTACAGCTTTGGCTTTTCCCGTATCGGAGGCACTTGTATAGATCTTTTTTTATTGCTTTTTCTAAATGATGACTACATGTTTTATGATGTTTTTTATTGCAGGAATGATTTTTTTTTCCACAGTTAGGATGTGCGCTCAAAAATGTTATTGTAAGCAAAAAATTAAGAATAAGTATTTTTTTAAGATTCATAAAAGTCCTTTTTTGAGTAAAGTTATTTTAGTAAAGTTCCCAAAGGCGCTCAATAAGCCGGATTCTGTTTGTTGTAAACAACAATGACAACCATTTATCTTTGCGACATACCCGTATGTTTAAATCGGGACGAATAACCGAACACACTGTTTTGTCTTGCTCCAGGCAGGGTTTACCCCAAATAGTTATTGCTAACTATCAGCGTGAGCTCTTACCTCACGTTTTCACCCTTACCGACCCATATAATGGGCAGGCGGTTTTGTTTCTGCGGCACTTTCCATGGGCTTACGCCCCCCTTAATTGATTGCTCTTTTAAGGTACCTTGTTCGTCAGGAGTCCGGACTTTCCTCTAATACATTAAATGTATCAGCGATTGCCTAGATCACCTTTGGGAAAAAAACTTTTCAAAGATAAGTAATATAATCAGGTTAACAGATACTTTTAGTCCGGTAAAGAGGTCTAAGCAAGGTTGGTTTGATATAAGATAGCCTGTTAAAAGTTGGTTGCCAGCAAGGGCTGTAATAAGAAAGAATGGAGATAAGAGTTTTGTTTTGGTAAGAATTTTTTTTAATTCCAGCGTTCCCATGCTCAATAGCACTAAAAAGAGAAGGCTTGGATATAGTGAGTTTGTTAGCAAAAATGATTGGAGTGCAAGTAAAAAGATAGTAAAAATGAGTAAAATACTGCTTGATGATGTAAATAAAATAATAGTGTAAAAACAAAAAGTAAGTGCAATAACCGGTTGATAAAAAAAACCGAAGAAAAATATATCTGCAGAAAAAAAAATTAATGAAAGAAAATAAAGGTATGACGTTTTTATTTTTATTTGGTGCATAGAGTCAATATAGAGCTATGAGAGTTTTTGTATGACTTTAAGCATGATTTTATAATATTCAGGAATATGTTTTGAAATTTCATCAGCTCTTTCTTCATCGTAAATATGAGAGGTTAAATTTCTGTGTCTTAACCCTTTTAATAAGAGTTCATACTCTTCTTGAATTATAACTTTAGCGCTTAATGCTGTTTTTAACGTTTCTCTAGGATTTGCTGCTGAGACATCAATGTTTATTTTTTCTTGTAAATAAAGTTTCAAGAACTTCCAAAAAGAATCGATTGTATATTCAAATCTTTGTACAGCAGAATCACGCAAGATTTCATGAATTTTTTTGTATTTAGGGTCTTTAATGGCTATTAATGCTTTATTAAGAGTTTTTAGTGCTTTTGTGAGAGATTCTAGTCGTAAATCTATTTTTTCCATATAATTCCTTCTTTTAAAATAGATTGTTTCATGACGTCAGAAATATCATGAAAATCTACAACGTCTATCATGTAAGGGATATCTGTGCCTTTTAATACATCTATAACTTCTCCTACAAGTACAAAGGGAATTTTTTCTCCCGTGTCGATTGCAATATCAATGTCTGACCACATTGAATGGGTTTTTGTCGCTCGAGATCCAAAAAGATAAATTTTTGCTGTAGGGAAAAGTGCTAAAATAAGACGTATTATTTTGTTTTTTGTTTTTTCGTCTATATTTTTTTTCATTTGTTTTTCCATTGATTACGGCAATTTGGTTTTTTTGCTACAGTTAACACGGTAACATCAGTTTTTTAAATTGGCAAAACTGGATCATTTGATCATGAAAATATTCAGAAATTTTTTTTTTGTTGTAGTTGTAATAAGCTCATTTGTTTTAGGGGCACTTTTTTTTGTTGCTCGTAGTAAGGTGATTGATTTTTCTGCGCTTGAGTACTACAATCCCGGATCACCTTCATTATTATTGGATGATGCTGGCAATGAATGGGCACGTTTTGAGTTAGATAAACGAGAGCCAGTAGCGTATGAGGATATGCCAAAACATGTCATTAATGCATTTGTAGCAACAGAAGATTGGAGTTTTTTTAAGCATGTTGGAATTTCTGTTAAAGGAATTATTCGTTCTGTACTCGTCAATATATATCATGGACGTAGAGTGCAAGGGGCAAGCACTATAACACAGCAGCTTGTTCGTCTTTTATTTTTTAATGCAAGCAAGACGTTTGTAAGAAAGATAAAAGAGCAGGTTGTTGCTGTTTTGGTTGAACGACAATTTACTAAAGAACAAATTATGCAGACATATTTAAATCATGTTTGTTTTGGTTGTGGTATTTATGGAGTGCAAGCAGCGTGCCAACGTTTTTGGGGTAAAACGGTACAAGAAATAACAATTGATCAAGCTGCAGCCTTGGCAGGAATTATGAAGTCGCCTCGGAATTATTGTCCATTAACCTATCCACTTTCTTGTCAAAAGCGTCGAAATATTGTTTTAGGTTTAATGAAAAAACTACAGTTTATTACGCCACAAGAGTATGGATTATCACGAACAGCACCTTTGACGATTGTATCGCGAGGTAAAAATCGTTTTGCTCCACATATAAAAGAGTGGATACGACAGTTTTTAGAAGATAAATTTGGTAAATCAATACTTTATACCGGTGGTTTGAAAATTAAAACAACGCTAAGCAAAAAAATTCAGACAATTGCAGAAGATCAATTTTCCAAGCAGTATGAGCCGTTGAAAAAATCAATAGCACATGATGTGGATGGAGCATTGATTTCTGTTGACGTTAGTTCAGGTGAAATAAAAGCTTTGGTTGGAGGTTTTGATTTTGCACGTTCACAATGGAATCGTGCCTTGCAAGCTCGTCGACAAATGGGGTCTGTGTTTAAACCAATTTTGTATACTGCTGCTGTTCAATCAGGTATAAATTTTGCACATACAGAAGTTGACGAGCCTATTGAAGTAAAGCAGGGGCGTTCAATATGGTCGCCTAAGAACTTTAACCATCAATTTAATGGAAAAATGACGATTGCACATGCGCTTGCTACATCGTGCAATACTATTGCGGCAAAAACGTTTTTATCTATTGGTGCAAAGCCAGTAGTAGCACTGGCCAAAAAATTTAAATTACGTGGTCCATTTCATCCGTATCCTTCTTTGGCGCTTGGGTGTATTGATGTTTCGCTTAAAGAAGTTGCGGGGATGTTTAATGTTTTTGCAAATAATGGCGTTTATGTAGAACCACATTGTATTAGTTGGGTGAAAAATAAATGGGGAACAAAAATATGGAAAGTACAGTCACAACAAGAGCGAGTAATTAGCGCGCAAGAGAGTGGGCAAGTCGCAACTGTTTTACAGATTGGTTTGCATAGAGTTCGTAAATGGTTTCCTCAAAAATGGGTTGATGCACAAGCCATAAGCAAAACAGGAACAACGAATGATTCACGCACTTGTTGGTTTGTAGGCTCAACACCAACGCTGACAACTGCTGTGTATATTGGTTGTGATGATAACCGCTCAATGGGCAAGAATGTGTATCCTTTGCGTACTGCATTTCCAATTTGGATTGGTGTTAACAGAGAGTTGGAATTTTCACAGAAAAAATTCTCATTCGATCCGACATTGCAAGAAGTTTGTGTCAACAAATTTACTGGCAAACTAACGCTTAAAGCAACTGACAAAGATGCAATTTCAATTATGGTGTAAAAAAAGAGAGACTCTGTTTTGTCAGAGCCTCTCTTTTTTTTATTTTGTCGAATGTATTTAGAAATATCTATCTTGTTCGGGGAGCATTTCTTCTATATCCGAATCCGAATCATAAGTTATTGTTCCTAGGTCCTCAAATCTGTTTTTACCGGTTATTTGCGAGTTGTTGTAATTAGAAGAGTAATTGTCATCATTTGGATTATGTGTATAAACGATTGCATCTAAAAGCTGATTGAAAGATTGATAGTTTTCAAATAAGGGTAAAAATGAAGGATCTTTTTTTCTTATTTTTTTCTTTATTTCTTTTGTGAAGTCATCTTCTATGCATATTTTTTGTATTGATTGTAGAGCTTTAAATTTTTCCAAAGTATTTTTTGGGTACATTCCATTTTCTTGTATGAATAGTAAGTACTTTCTGTTGCTCCAGAGTAGAGGTTTATTTAAAATTTCTTTTTTTGTGTGGTCTTTTTTGTTTATAAAATTTGAATCAAAAGCATTAGCAGAATCGTAATATATCGTTTTGGATTCTATTATCTCTTCTAATATTGAATCTTCAAGTAAATCTTCTATTGAATTTTCAGAGGATGATGAAATTCCAAAAGCTTGTCCTTTTATTGTTTGTATGTTGTCAAGTATTCCATTTATTGACAGATATTTTTCTGTAAGCTGTTGCGATTGCTTTTTAGGAATATTTTCAATATGGGCTTGGATCATATTTCTAATGTTTTTAATTTCATTTTTTGCGTCCTTTTTTTTCAAGGTAGCAAACTTAGAAATTTTGGAATATATATTTTTTGGAAGATCACTGTATAAAGGTTTACTAAAAAAATAAGATAGAACATTTTTATGTGTTAGGGGTTTTGGCTCAGATGAAAATTTATTTGATTGTTTACTATTAGGTGTTTTATTTATTTGGCTTGAAAAACTGGTGTCAGAAGAAAAAAATGTTTTAATTTTGTTGACCCAATTCATACAAAACATGTTTGAGTATTGTCCGAGCAAAAGAGCAAAAACTGCGATTTTAACTATATTTTTTAATTTTTTCATAAATTCCACCATTTTTAGGGTAAAAGTACTGTTTTATCCATTATTTATAATAATAAACAATGGATGTTTTGTCGCAAGAGGCTCGGTTAGGAGCTGTCTGGTAGGGGATATTGCAAAAAAGAGAGGCTCCGTTTTGTCAGAGCCTTTCTTTTTTTGTTGAATTCTTTTTTGAGTTTTTAATCTAATTTTTTACATTAAATTTAATCATAGTTTTGATCATGCAAGCAAACAATTGTATCACAATATTGCCTGTTCAATATTTTTGAAAATAATATAGTAGGGAGCATTTTTGATTTTTGAATGTCTTTGTTGTATTTATAGATAGCTTTTATGTCGTTGCCATTTTTCATAATTTTAGAAATGAATGTGGGGAGGAAAGAAAGTTTAAAGGAAGGAAATATTGTTTTGTTAGCGTAGAATATTCCGTTTATTAGTCTTGTACATTGTAAGTCTTTTTGAAAAAAAGGGGTTACATAATTCACATTTTGAGGAAATTCTATTCCGGCAAGGTATGAGTAAGCTGTAAGATTATTAATTTTAGTTTCAATTTTTGTGTTTAGTTTTTTGAGATCATCCATGCTTTGTATATTTTTTCTGCATTCAAATTGGATTGCTATTAAATCAAGAACGTATTTGTAGTAAATTGTTTTATGAAGTCCTTTTTCATTGATCTCTTTAAGAAGAGTTATTACGTCAGATTTTTCTTTAAGGTTTTTCTTTTCTAAGTATTTAATAATAGCTTGGGGCATTAATTTTTCGTGAGGGAAAAAATGCTCAAGAAGTTCTAATTTTTTGTGTTTGTGTTTGTTCCATTGTTCTATCTCGTTAGCATAAAGTTCCATACAAAGCATA